>JAZFUS010000230.1:0-8484 GCA_036447315.1 Dehalococcoidia bacterium | reverse complement strand
GAGGGGGTTTCGAATATGGCGCGAGTCATGTGGGTCTGCACCAGGCCCGGGGCGATGGCATTGGCCCTGATCTTGTAGGGCGCCAGCTCCGCGGCCATGGTCCGGGTGAGCATCACCACCCCCGCCTTGGCCACGCAATAGGCCGCGGAGTTGGGGATGGACTTGAAGGCGGCAATGGAGGCCAGGCTGACGATGCTGCCCCCGCCATTTTTGGCCATCACCCGCCCCGCCGCCTGGCTGCACAGAAAGGCGCCCTTGAGGTTCGTATCCATCACCTTCTGCCACGCGCTCTCTCCCATCTCCAGGAAGGGGGCCACCCGCATGATTCCCGCGTTGTTGACCAGGATATCCACGGTGCCCAGCTCCGCGGTGGCGGTGGCCACCAGCTTCTCCACCTGGTCACCTTGAGTGATGTCGGTGCGGACCGCTATGGAGCGGCGTCCCAACTTCCGGATCTCCTCGGCCACCCCTTCGGCATCGGGAGTGACATCGGCCAGGGCGATATCGGCGCCCTTCCCGGCCAGGGCCAGGGCGATGGCCCGGCCTATGCCCCGGCCGCCGCCGGTAACTATAGCCTTCTTACCCTCCAGCGAAAGATCGAGTTTGCTCATGGGACTGTTTACCCCCCCTTTCGGGATGAGATTGCGGTGATCGGGCACTTCCTTTGCCGGTCAGGCGTCTAGTGTATCACATTCGCGGCATCCGGCAACAGGGCTTTCCGAAGGACGAGAACGCGCGAGACCTTGGCGCCCATGAGCAGGATAATGGCCGAGATGTAATTCCAGACCAGAAACACGACCACGGCGCTCAAGGGCCCGTATATCAGGTGATAGGCGGCAAAACGCGCGGTATACCAGACAAAGGCAACGGAGCTCGCCTGAAAGGCCACCGCCGCCACCAGGGCGCCGACCCAGACATCGGCCAGGCGGATATGCGCCTTGGGGACAAACCAGTAGAGGAAGAGAAAGAGGCTGAAGGAAACGGCGGTGGTCAGGGTGCCGGTGGCCAAGTTCCAGAAGAGGTCGCTTGTCCCCCCAAAAACCGAGAGGCTTAAGGAACGGGCGGCCTGGAGGGCGACCACCAGGGACATGAAGAGCAAAATAAGGAGGCCGGCCACCAGCATGATGCCCAGCTCCACCAGTCGGGCGCGTAAAAAGGGGCGCGGCTCCCGAATGCCCCAGGCGGTATTGAGGGAAGTCCTTACCGCGGCGAAGACGGCCATGCCTACCCAGAGGAGACCTACGGAGGCCAGGGACACCGTCAGCCCCCGGGCCGCCACCACACCGCGGATCGTGCTGCCGATAAGCTCGCCCGAAACCGGCACCAGCCCGGACAAACTCTCGATCGCCTGGGCCTGCAAGCCGGGAGACTTCAGGATGAAGCCGGCCACGGAGAGCAAGGCCACCGCCAGGGGAAAGAAAGAGAGGAGCATGTAGTAGGAAATGGCCGCGGCCAGATACTGACAATGGTCGGCCAGAAACTCCGCCACCGCGCTTTTGGCTACCGATGCCAGGGCCCCAAGCCCGGACTTTTTCAGGAGCAGGGCGGGCCTCCCCATGGGACCCGGTGGCTTTCTCAAGGGTGACAACGCCTCTTAAACCTGGAGACGAGCATCGAACACGGGAGGGTCCCCCGGCCACCTCACCTCGACGCCGATAAGGAGGGCGCATTGAGGACAGCAATACTTCCGGGCGACCAACTCATCGACCAGGCCGTAGCGGTTCCAGGGACTGAGGGCCGTTATGGGCCCTTCTATGACCTGGGCTCGAAGCTTCGGGTTTTCCCGGGCCTCCCCGTAGACAAAGCCGCAGCGCCTGCAGGTGAAGGAGGGCTTCCCCTCCAGGCGCATAACGTCCAGGCAGTCCCCGATGCTCAGCATCCGCTCCACATCCGGATCGGCCCTAAGGGTTTTTATAATCCTCCCCCCGCCCCTTGCCAGGCGGTCCTCAAGGAGCCGCCGGCGCTGCTCCCGGGTGGGGCCGGGAAGGGACCGGGTGCCCTTTTTATTCGCCACCACCCCATAGATATCCCGGGCTGTCTCGGGGGAGACCAGGCCCCGGACGAGGTCGGCCATGACCAGTTTAGGGTCCCGTTCCAGGGGGTCTCCGTAGCCGCCGCCCCCGGCGCTGATCATGAGCATGGCATCCCCATCCGACAGGGTAATGCGGTCCTTCGATTCCAGCGCCACCACCTCCCTGCAGGAGAAGTCCCGAAGCTCCGTGGGTATGGTGGAGCCGGCGAGCAGGGCCGCGATGTCCGTCTCCTTCAGATGAAGGCGGACCTGTACGCTGGCCGGATAGCCCCCGAACAGGCCCCGGGGGTCGGGGTGGGCCCCCCCCTGGGAGAGGACCGTGGCGCCTATGGGACCGGCGCTCCGGTGCGGGATCATGAGGAGCTCCGTGCCGGTCCCCCCCCGGTATTTACCGGGACCGCCGGTGTCCTGGGCCTGGCGGCGGTACACATAGAGGATGGGATAGAGCCTCTCATAGGTCTCCACGTTGCCGATCCCCATGCATGGTGAGCCGGGGAGCCCGCCGGTGTCCATCCCGTCCTTATAGCTCGACGCCCCGCTGCCCGGGGCCTCATCGATAAGGGCCCCGGTATAGGGGATACCGCCCTCCCTGAAGCCGGAAATGGCCATTCCCTGCCAGTTGCCCCAGTTGGCCTGGGCCTCCTCCCGGTATTTGGGGGAAGAGGCGCACATCTTGGCGATGGTCGAGGACGCCAGATTGCTGGTGGCGAAGGCCGCGGCCACCGTGGCCATACTCACCGCCGCCGGGTGCAGGGCATTGTTTATCGTGCCCTCCTCTGAGATGATATCGATAACCTCCGTGATGCCCCCGGGGCACCAGGGCATGTCATAGCAGAGCATGGAGAGCACCGCCGACATGGTCCCCCCCTCCAGCCCCACCCGGGTGCAGTTGATGATCCCCGGGACCTGGGGGCTGGTGCCGGTAAAGTCGAAGGTGAGCCGGCCCCCTTTTTTAGTCATGGCCAGCTTCAGGGGATAGAGCCGGTTCTCGTTGCCGTCGTGGTCCATGAAGCCCTCTTCGCACCAGGTGCCGTCGGGGAACTCCTCCAGGCGCCGGCCGAAGCCCCGCCTCGCCAGGCCCATGATGTGCTCCTGGGCGCTGAAGAATGTCTCCACCCCGTATTCGGTTATGACCTCGCCGATACGCTCCCGGGTGCGGCTGATGGCCGCCATGCGGGCCCGAAGGTCGAGGGCATTGAGCTCCGGGGTCCGGCTGTTGCGGACCACCAGTTGCTCGATGTCGGCGCGTATCCGGCCCCGCTCTATCAGCTTTACCGGCGGGATAAGGGGGCCCTCCCCGAAGACATCCTTGGCTCCCACGCTAAAGCTCCCCGGCACCGGCCCGCCCACATCCACCTCGTGCATGGCGATGCCCGACCAGGCGACGATCTCCGACTCCCAAAAGATAGGGGCCACCATGAGGAAGTCGTTCATGTGGGAGGCCCCGGCCCACGGGTCGTTGGTGACGAAGGCATCGCCGTCTTCGAAACCGGGGTTTTCGGACAGATGCTTGATTATATACTTGGCGGCCTGGTGCAGCGACAGGGAGAGCCGGGTGGTATAGACCCCCACAAACAGGCTGTCCCCCTGCGGTGTCATCAGGGAGGAGTTGAAATCATAGGACTCATATACCACCGGCGACCCCGATATCTGGGTCGCTATCTTTCCCTGCTCATCGTTGATCATCCACAGCCGGTGGCGGAGCACCTCCATGGTAATGGGGTCCGCCGATTGCTTCATTTCCCGCATGTTATTTTCGACCTCAAGGGGATTTATTCCGGGCCGCCGATGCGGACATTCTTGAATTCATCCAATTCGGCCCGGGTGTGGGGCGGGATGACGATGGTATCACCCATCCGCTCCACGATACAGGGTCCCTGAAGCACGTTGCCCCAGCGCAGGCCCTCTCCCTCATACACCGGGACGGTGACAAACCCACCGGCATCCTCGAAGTAGGCATCCCGGTGGAGCTTCAGGGCCGCTGCGGGGTCCGGCTCCGCGCGGTCGGACTCCCGGGCCAGGGTGGGTGTGGTGGAGGCATAGGAGCCGTCCACCCGGCACTTCAGTATCTCGATGCCCGCCTGTTTGAAGCCCGAGCCCTCCCCGTAGATGCTGGCATAGCGTGCCTCAAACATATCGGTCAGGGCTGACTCGTCCAGGCTGCCGCCCCCGCCGTTGCTTAAGGGAATGGCCAGGGCCCGGGGCTGGAGGCCGTATTTCATGTATATGAAGCGGTTGACGGTTATCTCTTCCCCCTGCCGGCCGTCCTGGACAAACTGGCCCTCGAGCCGGGTTTCGAGCCGCCGGTATATATCCTCGATGGCCCCGATATCCTGGGACGAAAGGGGCATCTTCAGGGGGCAGGAGAGCTCATAGCTGTGAACGATGCCCCCGGTGAGCATCCCCAGGGCCGAGAAGACGGTGGCGAAGCTGGGTATGTATATGGCCTTCACCCCGAGCTCCTTGCCATAGAAAGCGCAGTGGACGGGGCCGGCCCCTCCAAAGGAGAAGAGGGCGAAATCCCGGGCGTCGTAGCCCTGCTCGATAGTGACCCTCCGGCTGAGGTCGGCCATACGGGAGTTGACGAGCCTGAAGGCGCCGGAGGCCGCCTGGACCGGTTCCATACCCAGCTTTCCGGCCAGCCGTCCCAGGGCCTCCTCGGCCAGGCCCTTCTGGAGCTTGGTCCTGCCCCCGAGGAAGTAGTCTGGATTGAGATAGCCCAGGAAGAGGTCGGCGTCGGTAACCGTGGCCTCGGTACCCCCCGCCCCGTAGCAGGCCGGGCCCGGGGTGGCGCCGGCGCTCTGGGGCCCCACCTGGAGCAGCCCATCGTCATCCGCCCAGAGGATGCTTCCCCCCCCGGCCCCGATGGACTGGATGGCGATCTTGGGTGTGAGAAAGGTGTACTTATCGATGACGGGTTCCTCATCCAGGCTGGCCTCGCCACCGCGGATGAGGCTGACATCGAAGGTGGTGCCCCCCATATCGGTGCCTATGATGTTGGGCTCCCCGTAGAGCTTGCCGAAGAACTGGGCCCCCAGCACCCCGCCGGCCGGCCCCGAGTCCATGGTGAGCAGCGGCCGGTGGCGGACCTCCTCCACCGTGGTCAGTCCGCCCATACTGTGAGAGATAAGCAGCTGGCGGGAAAACCCCAGGTCCCGCAGGCGGGTCTCCAGCTTTTCCAGATAGCTTACTACACTGGGCCTCAGGTAGGCGCTGAGGGCGGCGGTCACCGTCCTCTCGTACTCGCCCATAAGGGGGGCCACCTCGGAGGATATGGTGACAAATATATCGGGGTATTTGGCGGCCAGCATCTCCTTTATCCTGATCTCATGGCTGGTGTTGAGGAAGGACCAGAGCAGGCTGACGGCGATGGACTCCACACCGGAGCCCACCAGTTCCCGGGCCGCTTTCTCGGTTGCCTTCATGTCCAGGGGGGCCACCACCTGGCCCAGGGAATCTATGCGCTCGGGGATACCGCGGATACAGGAGGGGTCGATGACGGGGGGCTCCGCCTTGTTCAGCCGGGACTGGTGCACGATCTCCCGCTCCGAGAGGCCGGCCACCTTCTGGGTGACCCGCCCGATAAAGATGGCGTCCTCGTGCCCGCGGGTGGTGAGGAGTCCCGTCTTGGCCCCCTTGCGCTCGATCATGGCATTGGTGGCCACGGTACAGCCGTGCATGACCACCTGGGTTTGCGCGATAAAGTCGCCCATGCCCAGGCCCAGGTTCCGGGCGGCCTCCTCCAGGACGCTGATCACGGCCTGGGAGGGGTCCTGAGGGTAGCTGGGGGCCTTGGCGATGGTTACGATTTCGCCCCGGTCATCGATGATGGCGCAGTCGGTAAACGTCCCGCCGATGTCAATGCCAACATAAAGCATGGGTCAGACTATACCGACGCCTTCTCCACCTGTACCAGGGCCGTGTTGGTGGCCATGGCTCCGCCGGGGGACGGCACGTCCATGGAGAGCACGTTGACACAGCCTCCCCGGTCCACCCCATTCTCATCGGGTTCGTACCAGGCCCCTTCGGGAACGTCCACCACGCCGGGCATTATCCGGTGGGTAACCAGGGCCGGGATGACCATCTCCCCCCGGTCGTTGAATACCCGCGCCATGTCTCCATCGCGAATCCCCCGGGAGAGGGCGTCCTCGGTGTTGATGGCCACGGCCTGGAGCACCAGCTCCTTGAGCCAGGGGAGGGTATGAAACTGGGTGTGGGCCCGGGTCTTGAAGTGGCTCGAGATGAGCTGGAGCGGGTAACGCTTCGCCAGGGGGTCCCGGGAGCTCTCCCAGGACTCTATATATTTGGGGATGGGAGGCAGGTTGGGGTGTTCCATGTCGGCCACTTGCTGGGAAAATATCTCGATCTTTCCCGACGGCGTGGGGAAGGGGTGGTTCTCCGGGTCCTCTATCTGCTCCCGGAAGGCCACGTGGGGCTCGGAGAGGGGGACCCGGTAGAAGCCCTTTTCGTGGAACTCGTTGAAGTCGGGGATTATGCTGGGTTTGGTTATCTCCGCCAGCCAGGCCACCTCGCTGCGGTCGCTGAAGTTTTCCACGCCCATCTTCTTGGAGAGCTCGATACATATGTCCAGGTGTGATTTCGACTCCCCCACGGGTTCGATGACCTTCTTCATGAAGCCGAACATGGGGAGCCCCTCGCTTATGGTGACCTCGTTTTTCTCCAGGAAGGTGCTGGAGGGAAGGACGATGTCGGCGAACTTGGCTGTGGGGGTCATGAACTGCTCGTGGAGAACGAAGAACTCCAGCTTCTTCAGGGCCTGGACTATCTTATTGGTATTGGCGTGCTGGTTCAAGTAGTTGGTATTG
The DNA here is from genome assembly GCA_036447315.1 of Dehalococcoidia bacterium. Lineage (GTDB taxonomy): Bacteria > Chloroflexota > Dehalococcoidia > JACVQG01 > JAZFUS01 > JAZFUS01. The sequence continues at coordinate 1,626 of JAZFUS010000230.1, read as the reverse complement.
ACGGTATAGAGGAGCTTGATATCGGCATGGTAACCGCCGGCTTTCCCCTTCAGGATGGCATCGGCGATATGCGTGATATTGATATGGCCCGGGGCATGAAAGCCCTTGGTGGTCAGGGAGTACGGGCGGGGGGGTAGCTTTGCCTCCACGGCGTTGGGGCCGCCGTTCATGCCCCGGCCCATCCGCATGAAGGAATACCCCAGAAGCCCGGTCCAGTTCCTGCCCGCCGGGTCTCCACCGTGGATGCCGATGTTTCCCGTCATCGCCGCCAGGGTCATGGCCGCCCGGTGGTATTGCTCGCCGTAAGCGCTCCGGCCCGGGGCGATGCCTCCGATGAGGGCGGCGGGCTTGATGGTGGCGTACTGGCGGGCCAGCTCGGCGATGGTGGCCGCCGGGACCCCGGTAATACCCTCGGCCCACTGGGGCGTCTTCGCCTGGCCGTCATCCTTCCCCATCACGTGGTCCCTGAACTCCTCGAAGCCGACGGTGTATTTGTCCAGAAAAACCTGGTCGTGCAGACCTTCGGAGATCATAACATGGGCCATGGCGATGAGCATGGCGGCGTCGGTGCCCGGCTGAATGGGTATCCACTGGTGGGACAGGGTGGAGGCCGACTCCGTAAACCGGGGGTCGATACAGATGATGCGGGCCCCCCCCTCTTTGGCCCGGGCCAGAAGCCACGAGGTATTGGTATCCTGGATGGCCACGGCCGGGTTCCAGCCCCAGAGAATTATGAGCCGGGAGTTGAGCAGGTCATCCCTGGTGTGGCGGGTCTGGAAGCTGCCATAGGTGGCCACGGTGGCGAAGTTCCCCGCCTCATAGGAGGAGGAAGCCCAGGTCTGGGTAAAGCCCCCGGTCATGTTGAGAAGCACTTCCACGGTGCGCCAGCCGTGCAGCCATCCGATGTCCCCCGCCGAACCCCGAAGCATCACGGCCTCGGGACCGTAGGTCTCCCTGACCCGTTTTAACTCGCTGGCCACGGTGGTCAATGCCTCATCCCAGGTGATCTGCTCGAACTTACCCTCCCCCCGCTCACCCACCCGCTTCAGCGGATGCAGGAGCCTGTCGGGGGCATAAACCCTCTGGCGGTAGGCCCGGCACCGCGAGCAGGCCCGGTATTGGGGTTCCTCTTCGGTATCGGTCTCGATATGAACAATCACCCCGTCCTTGAGGTGCACGTTGAGGATGCAGCCCCCTCCGCAGTGGCTGTTGCAGGCGGTGGTGACGATTTGTGTATCCCGATGGCTTGTTTTGCCGGTATCCGCTACCATGTTTCCCTCCGGACAAGAGACTATCGCGTGCCCTTAAGGATACCCTACTTATCCCCTATGGCGCAACGCCTGAGGTGGGCTTTAGGCTCGGGGGTCCGAGTTGGAGTGGGGGTCGAGGGGAGTACAAAAAGGAGAGTGCGAAAAACAAAGAGATGAAGAGGGTGCACAGATACCTCCCTGCCGGGGTATCGGGGGTATCCCCTAAACAATTATACTCCCCCCTCCATGAGTTCATCCGAACCCACACCGAGCCGAACACTGAGGCCATCTACACGGACGTCTGGCTCGGTTATGATGGTATCGCCCACCACGACACCAGGCACGAGACGGTCAACCACAGCGCCGATGAGTGGGT
>JAZFUS010000229.1:0-14847 GCA_036447315.1 Dehalococcoidia bacterium | reverse complement strand
CGCCCAGGGGGCCCTGGAGGGCGTGGATGAGGAAGAAAACGCCCTGCGGGCAGGGGAGAAAAAGGCGCGCTCCCTGGCCTCCCTGGACCGCCAGGACTTCCGCAGGAAACTGGGCGACCATCTCCGGCGGCGGGGCTTCTCCTGGGAGGTTATCCGCCATACCGTGGAGCGGCTGTGGGCCCAGAGGGGGACCGGCTAGACCTGGCACCGGGGGCAGAAGTAGCTGCCCCGGTTCCGCACGGCCAGGCGCTGGATGGGGGTGGCGCATTCCGGGCAGGGCCGGCCGCCCAGGTGGGCCACCTTGAAACCATTTTGAGCACTGCCCAGCTCACCGCCGGGGCGGCGGTAGGTGGAGATACTGGCCCCCTTGCTCTCGATAGCGGTCTCCAGCACCAGGCGAATCGCCCGGAAAAGGCGCTCCCCGTCGCCGGGTGAAAGCCCCTTCCCCTTTCTCAGGGGATGGATGCGGGCCGCCCACAGGGCCTCATCGGCATACATGTTGCCCACACCGGCCAGGAAGCCCTGGTCCAGGAGCAGGGCCTTGATGGGGGCAGCCCGCCCGCTCAGCCGTTGGGCCAGCACCCGGGCCGTGAAGCCGGGGTCGAGGGCGTCCGGCCCCAGTTTCCCCACCACCTCGTTTTCGTCCTCCACCAGCCACAGGGCCCCCAGCTTGCGCCGGTCGGAGAAGACGATCTCCGCCCCGTCGTCCAGGCGGAACACGGCCCTCGCCCAGGGGTCCGGCTGGGGTGGTTTCAGCAGCAGGGCCCCGGTCATCCGCAGATGGATAATAAATGCTTTTTTGAACTGCGAGTGGCCTGGGAGCTCCGAACGGGCCTCCTCCGGCGCCCCCGTGGGATTGTCCCTCGGGCTCACCCCGTTCTCGAGCCTTATAATAAGGTACTTGCCCCGCCGTCCCAGTCCGGTTACCAGCCGGCCGGTCAGAAGCCTGCGGAACTCCTCGGGGGAGGGGCGCTTCACGGCGCCGGGGTAGGGGAGGGAGACATCGGCAAAGCGGCGCCCCACCAGGTGGGGTGCCAGCTCATTTTTTATGGTCTCGACCTCGGGCAGCTCGGGCATCTCTACTCCATCTCCCCCCAGTTGGGTCCCACCTTGGTCTCCACCTGGAGGGGGACCCGGAGCTCCAGGGAGCGGGACATTATCTCCCTGACCAGCCGGGTCATTTCCGCCTCCTCCCCCTGGGGCACCTCGAAGATGAGCTCGTCGTGCACCTGGAGCACCAGCCGGCTGCCCAGTCCCCGGCTCTCCAGCTCCCGGTGAAGGGGGATCATGGCGACCTTGATGATGTCCGCCGAGGTGCCCTGAACCGGCATGTTTATGGCCATGCGCTCGGCCGCCTCCCGGACCTGGCGGTTGGAGGCATTTATCTCCGGGATGTAACGCCGCCGCCCCAGAATCGTTTCCACGTACCCCTGGTCCCTGGCCTTCTGCTTGGTGGCCTCCAGGTACTCCGCGGTCCGGCTGTATTTCTCAAAATAGGCGGCGATGAAGCGGGCCGCCTCCTCCCGGCTGAGGCCGGTAGCCTGCTCCAGACCATATTCGCTCATGCCATAGATGACCCCGAAGTTGATGGTCTTGGCCACGCGTCTCATGTCCACGGTCACCCGGTCCGGCGCCACCCCGAAGACCTCCGAGGCCGTGGCGGCATGGACGTCCTCATCCCGGTGGAAGGCCTGTAACAGGTGGGGGTCCTGGGAGAAGTGGGCCAGGACCCGGAGGTCGATCTGGGAGTAGTCCCCGGCCAGGAGCAGGGTACCCGGAGGGGCCACGAAGGCCTGCCGTATCCTTTTGCCCCAATCGCCCCGGACCGGGATGTTCTGAAGGTTGGGATCGCTGGAGGAGAGGCGGCCGGTGGCGGTGCCGGTCTGGTTGAAGGTGGTGTGCACCCGGCCGGTCCGGGGGTTGACCAGGGCGGGGAGGGCGTCCAGATAGGTGGACTTGAGTTTCATGAACTGCCGGTACTCCAGGACCAGTCCCGCCACCTCGTGGAGGTCCTTCAGCCTCTCCAGCTCCGAGGCCTCGGTGGAATACCCCCCCTTGGTGCGCCGCCCGTGGGGCAGCCCCAGCTCTTCATATAATATGGCGCCCAGCTGCTGGGAGGAGTTTATGTTGAACTGGTGGCCCACGCTGGCATATATCTCGGCCTCCAGCCTGTCTATCTCCTTTCCCTGGCTCTGGGACATCTCCCGGAGGAGGGCGCTGTCCAGGGCCACCCCGTTCCTCTCCATCTGGAGGAGAACGGGCACCAGGGGCATCTCCACATCTTCAAAGAGCTTCCACAGCCCCTGGTCCCGGAGCTCCGGCTCCAGGACCTCCTTGAGGCGGAAGGTCATGTCGGCATCGGCGCAGGCATACTCCGCCGCCTCGGCCACCCCCACCTGGGCCATGGTTATCCCTTTGGCCCCGCTGCCGATGAGGGCCGAGATGGGGGTCATTTCGATGCCCAGCCTGCCGAAGGCCAGGGCCTTGAGGCCCACGGCCTTCTCGCCCAGGATATGGGCGGCGATCATGGTATCGAAGCTCAAGGGGCGGAGCTCCACCCCGTACCGGGACAGGACCATCATGTCGTATTTGCCGTTTTGGGCTATCTTGGGCAGGCCCGGGTCCCGGAGCAGGGGCTCCAGCAGCTCCAGCACCTGGGCCAGGGGGAGCTGGGGGCCCGCCTCCAGAAGACGGTGCCCCACGGGGATATAATAGGCCTCCCCCGGGGCCGGCGACAGGGAGATACCCACCAGCTCCGCCTGCTTGGGGTCTTTGCCCGTGGTCTCCAGGTCGATGACCAGCGCGGGGGCGGCGGAAAGCCGGCCGAGAAGGTCGTCTAAGGCCTCGGGGGTGTTCACCACCCGGTATTCCCCCCGGGGCGGGACCGGCGGTGACACCGCCGCCTCCGCCCCCTCTCCCCCGGAGGGGGGCACCTGGGGAAGCAGCCTGTTGAACTCCAGCTCCCGGAACAGGTCCACCACCAGGGCGCGGTCGTAACCGGCTACCGCACAGTCCTCCAGATGAATCTCGATGGGCACCCGGGTAACTATGGTGGCCAGCTCTTTGCTCTGGAACGCCGCCTCCCGGCCCTGGCGCAGGACCTCCTGAAGCCTGGCCGGGGCTACCTCGTCGATATGGGCGTAGATGTCCTCTACGCTGCCGAAATCCTGAATGAGCCGCACCGCGGTCTTCCTGCCCACTCCCGGGACGCCGGGGATATTGTCCGAAGTGTCCCCTTCCAGCCCCTTGAGGTCCGGGATGAAGGCGGGCCCGATGGCATATTTATGGAGCACCTCTTCTTCATCATAGAGGGTGGTGTCGCCCATGCCCTTACTACGGGGGGTCAACACCCGGACGTGGGGAGTGACCAGCTGCATGGCATCGGCATCTCCGGTGACGATGATGACGTCCAACCCCTGCTCCTGGGCCTGGCGGCTCAAGGTGCCCAGGACATCGTCAGCCTCGTACCCGTCCACCTCGAAGATGGGTATGTGGAAGGCCTCCACCATCTCACGAACCCTTCCGAACTGCTCTTTGAGCTCCTCGGGAGCCGGGGGGCGGTGGGCCTTGTACTCCTCATACTGCTCGTGGCGGAAGGTAGGCGTGGGCCGGTCGAAGGCTATGGCGCAGTGGCTGGGTTTGAGGTCGTTCAACACCTTCATCAGCGTGATGGCAAAGCCATAGACGGCGCCCACCATCTCCCCGGTTTTAGCCACGGTGAGGGGAGGCAGGGCATGGAAGGCCCGGTGCACCAGGGCATGGCCGTCCAGTAGGACCAGTAGCCTGTCTCGTTGGGTCATAACTCCCCTCGATTATAGCAGCATACAAGCTATAAAAGTATAACAGCCGGGGTGGGAGGTTGCACCTGGGTGATAAATTTTACCTTGACAAATTGGCCTTTACCCTGCTAGAATTGTTCCCAATAGGAACGTGCTCTTAGCTGCCTGGGGTTCGAGGCAGTTTTTTGTCTCTATGAATGTTTCCACGAGTGTTTCATCAAGTTCGGATTCCTCCACCCCCGAGACCGCTCTGGTGGAGGTCTTCACGGGCGATGGCAGGGGCAAGACCTCTGCGGCGCTGGGTATAGTGCTCCGGGCCCTGGGGCACGGGCTCCGGGTCCACATCGTTTTCTTCATGAAGGGGGAGTACCCCTACGGGGAGCAGAAAACCCTGGCCGAGCTCCGGGGCGTGAGCTTCAGCAGGTTCGGCTCGCTGGACTTCGTTGACCCCGAGAGTATCGGGGAAAAAGACAGGACGGAGGCCCGGAAGGGCCTGGAGGATGCCCGCAGGGCGGTGATGAGCGGCGACTACGACCTGGTAATCCTCGATGAGGTGAATCTGGCCTGCGCCTGGGGGATGGTGGAGCTGGAGGCGGTGGTGTCCCTTATCCAGGAGAAGCCGGAGAAGGTGGAGCTTATCCTCACCGGCCGCCGGGCTCCGGCCCGGCTCATAGAGCTGGCCGATGTGGTCACCGAGATGAAAGAGGTCAAGCACCCCTACTCAAAAGGGGTGCTCTCCCGGCGGGGAGTCGATTATTAGGCCATGGATGAGCTGAAAAGCCCAGTTCAAGCCCCCAGCCACGACCAGGACCGGCACCCTTCCTTTGTGTCTTCCTCGGGCATCGGCATTCGCCGGGTATATACCTCCAAGGATGTCGGTGAACTCGATCACCTCCGGGACCCGGGCTTCCCCGGCGAGTACCCCTTCACCCGGGGGGTCCACGGGACCGGGTACCGGGGCAAACTCTGGACCATGCGCATGTTTGCGGGGTTTGGCAGCGCCGAGGAGTCCAACGCCCGTTTCAAGTATCTTCTGGCCCACGGGGAGGTTGGCCTCAGCGTGGCCTTTGATTACCCCACCCTCTACGGCTATGACACCGATGACCCCCTGGCCCAGGGGGAGTTCGGCAAGTGCGGGGCCGCGGTCTGCTCCCTGGCCGACATGGAGGTCCTCTTCGAGGGCATCCCCCTGGATAAGGTGACCACCTCCATGACCATAAACGGGCCGGCGGCGGTGATCTGGGCCATGTATATCGCTGCCGCCGAAAAGCAGGGGGTGCCCATGGAGAAGCTGGGGGGCACCATCCAGAACGATATCCTCAAGGAATATGTGGCCCAGAACTCATACATCTTTCCTCCCCGGCCCTCCCTCGGCCTGGTGGTGGACACCGTTGAGTTCGGCACCAGGTATCTGCCCCGGTGGAATACCATCAGTATCAGCGGCTACCACATCCGGGAGGCGGGGGCCACCGCGATCCAGGAGCTGGCCTTCACGCTGGCCGATGGCTTTGCCTACGTCGATGCGGCCCTGGAGCGGGGTCTCAAGGTGGATGACTTCGCCCCGCGCTTCAGCTTTTTCTTCGGCTGCCACAACGATTTCTTCGAGGAGATAGCCAAGTTCCGGGCGGCCCGGAACATCTGGGCCCAGGAGATGCGGCAGCGCTACGGGGCCGGGGAGCGCTCCCAATGGCTCCGCTTTCATACCCAGACCTCAGGCAGTGCCCTCACCGCCCAGCAGCCGGAAAACAACGTGGCCCGGGTGACCCTACAGGCCCTGGCCGCGGTCCTGGGAGGCACTCAGTCCCTACACACCAACTCCATGGATGAGGCCCTGGCCCTACCCTCGGAGAAGTCCGTTCGCATCGCCCTGCGCACCCAGCAGATTATCGCCCAGGAGAGCGGGGTGACCCGGAGCGTCGACCCCCTGGGGGGAAGCTATATGGTGGAGGCCCTGACCCACGAGGTGAAACGCCGGGCCTATGAATACTTCGACCTGATCCAGGCCCAGGGGGGGGTGGTCCCGGCCATCGAGAAGGGCTTCCTCCAGCGGGAGATCGCCGATGCCGCCTACCGCGATCAGGAGGCGGTGGACAGCGGGGAGCGGAAAATCGTGGGCGTCAATGACCATGTCGGTGACGAAACTATCACCATACCCCTGATGGAGATGGATGGGGCCGGGCAAAAACGGCACCTGGATAGGCTCAATCGGGTCCGCCGGGAGCGGAGCTCCCGGGAGGTGAGCCAGGGGCTGGCCAGGCTGGAAAGCGCCGCCCGGGGCTCGGAAAACCTCATGCCCCCTATCCTGGACGCGGTCCGGGCCTATGCCACCCTGGGGGAGATATGTGGCGTCCTGCGCCAGGTATTTGGAGAATACAGGGCACCGGTTCTGGTATAGCAATAATCGAGGAGGATATGCGGTGAACGTAACTCTCAGTGTCATCAAGGCTGATATCGGTGGCTATGTAGGCCACTCCAGTTCCCATCCCGACATCCTGGCCCTGGCCCGGGAGAGCCTGGCCAAGGCTAAAAAGGATGGTTTGCTCATAGATTATCACGTTACCAATTGCGGGGATGACCTTCAGCTTATCATGACCCACAAACTGGGGGAGGATAACGACCGCGTCCATAAGATGGCCTGGGATACCTTTGAGGCGGGCACCAAGCTGGCCCGGACCCTCAAGCTCCACGGCGCCGGACAGGACCTCCTGGCCGATTCCTTCTCGGGCAATGTCAAGGGGATGGGGCCGGGGGTGGCCGAGATGGAGATAGAGGAGCGGGAGGCCGAGACCATACTCATCTTCATGGCCGATAAGACGGCGGCCGGGGCCTGGAACCTGCCCCTCTACAAGATGTTCGCCGATCCCTTCAATACCATCGGGCTGGTCATTGCCGACAACATGCACGGCGGTTTTTCCTTCGAGCTGCATGATGTCAAGGAGCACAAGAAGATCGTTTTCCATGCCCCCGAGGAGATCTATGACATGCTCGTCTTTGCGGGGGCCCCGGGCCGCTATGCGGTGAAGGCGGTCTATCACCGGGAGTCCCGGGAGATAGCCGCCGTCTCCTCCACCCAGAGGCTGTCCCTTATGGCCGGGCGCTACGTGGGCAAGGACGACCCCGTGTGCATAGTCCGCTGTCAGGGCCAGTTCCCGGCGGTGGGTGAGGCGCTGGAGCCCTTTACCACGCCCCATATCGTGGAGGGATGGATGCGGGGCTCACACAACGGCCCTCTGATGCCGGTGTCCGTGGCGCAGGCCAACCCCTCCCGATTCGATGGCCCCCCCCGGGTGGTGTGCCTGGGATTTCAGCTCGCCGATGGCAGGCTCGTCGGGCCCAGGGATATGTTCGATGACCCCGCCTTCGATGAATGCCGCCGTCAGGCCGGTTGGGCGGCCGATTACCTGAGAAAGCATGGCCCCTTCGAGCCCCACCGCCTCCCCCTCGACGAGATGGAGTACACCACGCTGCCTCAGGTGATGAGGAAGCTCGAGGGGAGATTTGAGGAAATCTAGGGATATGCCCCGGCTTCTCCTGGCCACCCACAATCAGGGCAAGGTCCGGGAATACCGGCTGCTGCTTCAGGGCCTGCCTTTTCAACTGGTGACCCTGGGGGACCTGGGTATTCAGGAGGTGATGGCGGAGGAGGGCTCCACATTCGAGGAGAATGCCCGGGCCAAGGCCGAGGGCTACGGCGCCCTGAGCGGGCTTCTGACCCTGGGCGAGGACTCGGGGCTGGAGGTGGAGGCCCTGGGCGGTGAGCCGGGGGTCCGCTCCGCTCGCTATGCGGGTGACCATGCCTCCGATACCGAGCTGGTCCTGTATCTCCTGGCCAGGATGGATGGGGTGCCCCGGGACAGGAGAGGGGCCCGCTTCCGGTGCGCCATTGCCCTAAGCGGCCCCGGGCGGGAGACGGAGCTATTTTCGGGGGAATGCCCCGGGATTATCGGAGACGGGCCCCAGGGGGAGGGTGGATTCGGATACGACCCTGTTTTCTATCTCCCCGAGCTGGGTAAGACCATGGCACAGCTTACCAAAGAGGCCAAGAACCAGGTCAGCCATCGGGCCCGGGCTGCCCGCCAGGCCTGCCACCGGCTGGAGCAGATGTGCCTCGAGGTGAGCCGCCGGTGACCGGCCTTTCCGATTCCTTTCAGCGCCCCATAGACTATCTGCGCGTCTCGGTGACCGACCGCTGCAACCTGCGCTGCATCTACTGTATGCCCCCCGGGGGCATCCAGCTCCTGCCCCGGGAGGATATCCTTTCCTATGAAGAGACCCACCGGGTGGTCCGGGCCGCGGTGGAGCTGGGCATAACGCGGATCAGGCTCACCGGCGGCGAGCCCCTGGTGCGGGAGGGGTTCGGGAAGCTGGTGAAGATGATAGCCCGGACCGAAGGTCTGAAGGACCTCTCCCTCACCACCAACGGCACCCTTCTCTCCCGCTGGGCGTCCCGGCTCCGGGACGCGGGGGTGGGGAGGGTGAATGTCAGCCTGGACAGCCTCAGGGAGGAGCGGTTCCGGGAGATGAGCCGGGGCGGGCGGCTCGAGGGTGTGCTTCGCGGGATACAGCGGGCCCGGGAGGTCGGGCTCAACCCCGTCAAGATAAACGTGGTGGTGGTGCGGGGCGTCAACGACGATGAGATCCTGGATTTCGCCCGCCGCACGCTGGATGATGAATGGCATGTGCGCTTCATAGAGCTCATGCCCTTCGCCAGGGACCAGGAGCCCGGCGCCAGCTTCGTGCCGGTGGAGGAGATGCGGCAGCAGATAGCGGTCCTGGGCAGACTGGACCCCTGCCGCCCCGAGGCCGGAAACGGCCCGGCCCGGTATTTTCGTCTTCCCGGGGCCCGGGGCACGGTGGGCTTCATCAGCCCGGTGAGCGCCCACTTCTGCGTGAGCTGCAACCGGCTGCGCCTCACCGCCGACGGAAAGCTCCGCCTCTGCCTCATGCGCGGCGAGGAGGTGGACCTGAGGGGTCCGCTCCGGCGGGGGGCCTCGGTGGCCGAGATCAAGGCTATCATGGAGGAGGCCGTGGCCTTCAAGCCGGCAGGGCACCGCCTGGATGAGGGTTTGCTCCCCCTGGACCGGGCCATGTCCCGGATAGGGGGCTAGGGTGGCCCAGATATTTACCGATGGGGCTTATAACCCGGGCCTGGACCGGGGCGGCTGGGCGGCGGTGGTCGTTGAAGATGGCCAAAAGCACGTTTTCTCGGGCACGACCACCAAGACGACCAGCAACCGCATGGAGATCACGGCTGCCCTGGAGGGCGTGCTGAGCACCCCGCAAAGCTCTGAGGTGGCGGTGTTTACGGATAGCCAATATCTCTTTGGCAGCATGACCCGGGGATGGCAAAGGCGCGCCAATCTCGACCTTTGGGAGAGGCTGGATGAGGCCCGCGGCCAGCGCACGGTGCGCTGGGAATGGATTCGCGGGGATGACGCCAACCCCTTCCACCAGGAGGCTCACGATATGGCTACCAGCCTGGCAGGCGGCGGCGATAAACCTCGCTCCGCCCGGACGAAACGGGAAGCAGGATCCGCGAGGGTGCGCATGGTGGATGTGGGCGACAAGCCCGTCACCCGCCGCCGGGCGGAGGCCGCGGGGCGGGTGGTTATGCAGGCCTCTACCCTGGAGCTGATCAGGGCCGGGGGCCTGCCCAAGGGGGATGTGCTGGCGGCGGCCCAGCTCGCCGGCATCATGGCGGCCAAGAGGACGCCCGACCTGTTGCCCCTGTGCCATCCCCTGCTGGTCGAGGATGTTCGTGTGGAGTTCGAGCTGAACGAGGAAGCCGGCGCGGTGGAGATCACGGCGTCGGTGGTGGGTGACGGTAAGACCGGCTTTGAGATGGAGGCGCTGACCGCGGTGTCGGTGAGTGCGCTGACCATCTACGATATGACCAAGTCGGTGGACCCCGCCATGCGCCTGGAGGGGATCCGTCTGGTCAGGAAGAGCGGCGGCAAGAGCGGCACGGTGGAGCTGGGGCCTTGATGTTGGGCCCACCGCTGGTGTATGCTGGGGGCACTTCATTTGGGGGGTAAGCCATGAAGCTATCATGTGTTCAGGAAAACCTCAGCCGGGCGCTGGGGGTGGTGACCAGGGCGGTGGCCGCCCGGACCACTCTGCCCATCACCAGCAATGTGCTCCTGGCTACGGATGAGGGCCGGCTGAAGCTTTCGGCCACCAATCTGGAGATAGCCTTGAGCTGCTGGGTGGGGGCCAAGGTGGAGGAGGAGGGGGCCATCACCGTTCCGGCCCGTCTCCTCACCGAGTTTATCGGCACCCTGCCCAATGAAAATGTGGACATGTCCCTGTCCGGCAGCACCCTGGAGCTCCGCTGCGCCCGCTTCAATGCCCGGATCAGCGGTATGGATGCCGATGATTTCCCCCCTATCCCCAAGGTCAGCGATGGCATCAATACCCGGATCGAGGCCGATGTCTTTCATACCGCCGTGTCCCGGGTGGAGTTTGCCGCGGCCACGGAGGATACCCGCCCCGTGCTCACCGGGATCTATGCCGAGTTCGATGGGGACAGACTCACCCTGGCGGCCGCCGATGGGTTCCGGCTAGCGGTGTACAAGGCCTCCCTGGCCACCCCGGTGTCGGAGAAAACGGAGATCATCATTCCGGCCCGGGCCCTGGCCGAACTGAACCGCTTCGTCACGGACCAGACCGAGCCCGTTGAGGTGGTGGTGAATTCCGCCAAGAGCCAGGTGCTCTTCCGCCTGAAGAACCTGGAGATGGTTTCCCAGCTGGTCCAGGGCAGCTTCCCCAACTATTCTCAGCTTATTCCCCAGAGCCACACCACCCAGGCAACCATCGACACCGCCGAGTTCCTCAGGGCTACCAGGTCCGCCTCCATTTTTGCCCGCGGCGGCAGCGGCATCGTACGACTGGAGGTGGAGCCCGGTGGGGCGCCGGGCGTGGGCAAGGTGAAAGTCTCGGCCCGGGCCGAGGAGATGGGTGATAATGAGGGCGAAATGGACGCGGTGGTCGAGGGGGGGGAGGCCAAGATCGCTTTCAACTCCAAGTACCTCACCGATGTGCTGAGTGTGCTCGATGAAGAGCGGGTGGCCCTGGAGGTCACCAACCCCTCCAGCCCCGGTGTCATCCGCCCCCTGGGCTCGGACGGCTATATCCACGTGGTCATGCCCATGTTCGTGCAGTGGTAACGGCTTTATTTGAGCCGATAACCAAAACCGGTATTTGATTTAAGACCGGTCTGCAGGTTCCCGGGTAAACCCATCCGGAATTCGCTTTGTTTTATCCATTATTCCAATAGGCAGGGCACATTCAGATGTATGATGAGTTGAGCACGGTCAATTCTCGCCCCGAGCCCTTCCAGTTTTATACGGCGGATGAGCTGTGGGCCGATGACCATACCTCAAAGCAAATGCTTGGGTTTCACTTAAACGGGTCCATCGATGTCGCCTCCCGAAACAAAGAATTCATTGCCCGTTCTATCGACTGGATAGTCTCACATTTTGGGGTAGGGAAAAACACGCGTATCGCTGACTTTGGCTGCGGGCCCGGTCTCTATGCGACTCCTCTGGCGGAAAAGGGGGCGGATGTTACCGGTATAGATTTTTCGGAGAGATCGATCCGGTACGCCAGGGAAACGGCGGCACGAAACAATTTAGACATCAACTATGTGGTGCAAAGCTATCTTGAGTATGAAACATCCCAAAGGTTCGACCTGATAACCATGATTATGTGTGACTTCTGCGCCTTGAGCCCCGCACAGAGAAAAAAGGTACTCAAGAAGTTTCATGCGCTCTTGGAGCCCGAGGGTTTGGTGCTGCTTGACGTATATTCGCTGTATGCTTTCGAAGAAAGGAAAGAAGCTGCGGTATACGAGTACAACCAGTTGAACGGCTTCTGGTCACCTGAAAATTATTATGGGTTTTTAAACACGTTAAAATATGAAAAAGAAAAAGTGATTCTGGACAAATATACGATATATGAAGCAGCACAAACGAAAACCGTATACAACTGGCTTCAGTATTTCAGTTTGGAGTCCCTGAAAAAAGAGTTCCAGGAAAATGGCTTCGGAATAGATGAGTGTTATTCCGATGTAGCCGGTGCTCCCTTCAGGCCGGATTCCGGTGAATATGCGATTGTTGCCAGTAAGGCCGGATAATCAGGGAAAACCCCATGAGAAAAACCCCTTGACACCGGTCGCCGTATATGGTATGCTTCGGTGGAGATGCAAACGATTAGCATTAGCATGAGGCCCCGGAGATCATGACCCCCCGGTACCAGGTCGGCATTCGCAGGATACTGGGGGAAAACAGCCAGCGGGTCACCCCTCAGCGGGCCCTCCTCCTGGAGCTGATCCATGGAAGGGGGGGGCACCTGGATGCCCATGAGCTCTATACCCTGGCCCAGAAAAGATACCCCCGCTTGAGCCTGTCCACCGTCTACCGGAGCCTGCGGCTCTTCAAGAGCCTGGGCCTTATCCACGAACTCCACTTCGATGAAGAGCACCACCACTATGAGGAAAGGCCCTCCCGGGAGCACTATCACCTGAAGTGCCTGGGCTGCGGCAAGATTGTCGAGTTTGAGAGCCGGCGCGTGGCCCAGCTGAAAAAAGAGATGGGCAATGAGCATGAGTTTGAGGTGGTCGGCGCCGAGATTCAGTTGGCCGGACGTTGCTCCCGGTGCCGGCCTCAGGAAAAGGGGGCGAAGTGAGACCCCCCGTTTTTGTGCCACGTATAATGCAAATGATAAGCATTTGCTTTGCGTACGAAAGGAGGCCAAGAGGCCCGTAATTTGATGCAATTGTTGATGCAAATGGTATGCATTAGCTTAAAGAGGGAAAGGAGATAAATTGGGAGCGTCTTTTCTAATAACTCTGAGGGAGGGCCTGGAGGCCGCCCTGATAATCAGCATAGTACTGGCCTATCTGGTGAGGTTACAACGACAGGACCAGGCCCGGAAGGTCTGGGTGGGGGCCGGTAGCGCCATAGTCGCCAGCCTGGCCGTGGGGGCCCTCATCTTCTGGACCTTCGGCGAGCTCAGCGGCCGGGCCGAGGAGATTTTCGAGGGCACGGCTATGCTCCTGGCGGTGGGGGTTTTGAGCTATATGGTGCTGTGGATGAAACGGCAGGCCAGGGATATCAAGGCCAACCTGGAGGCCCAGGTCAAGGCAGCTCTGATGGTGGGGTCCGGGGTGACCCTGGGCTCCCTGGCGTTTATTGTGGTGATCCGCGAGGGCGTCGAGACCGTCCTCTTCCTCTTTGGCGCCAGCCGGGCGGCTTCGCCCATGGACGTCGCCGTGGGGGGGATCGCCGGGTTGGTCCTGGCTGTGGTCATCGGCTATATGGGCTACCAGGGTAGCCGGAGGATGAACCTGAGCACCTTCTTCAACGTCACCGGAACCCTGCTCATCGTCTTCGCCGCCGGGCTTCTGGCCCACGGCATCCACGAGTTCCAGGAGGCGGGGCTCTTCCCCATCGTGATTGAGCACGTCTGGGACATCAACAACATCCTGAACGAGAAGATGGGGTTGGGGAGCTTCATGAAGGCCCTCTTCGGCTACAATGGGAACCCGGCCCTTATCGAGGTCATGGCCTACATGGCCTATATGGGTATCGCCCTGTGGACCTTCTTCCGGCCGGAAGGGGGAGGCCGGGAACCCCTGGCCGTGCCCGTCAGCTAAAAAACGGACTCAGGGCCTGGATGATGCGGTTGTTGGGGGGAGATATCCATATGTCTCCCCCCTTCACGCCATCCAGGCCTTTGATATCTCATCTCCCTTCGGCTGGCCCGGGTGGCCGGACCTGCAGCCGGGTACAGAGTCGAAGGAGGCCCACAGGTTTGCCTTGATGATATCCATGGGATATAATGGCTGCGGGTACCGGCCCCGGACTTTAAGGAGGCTGAAGCATAACATTGCCCGGGCCTCGTCTCATCACCATTGATGGCCCTGTAGCCGTAGGTAAGAGCACTGTGGGCAGGCTCCTGGCCGGGAAACTGGGCTATCGTTTTATTGATACCGGCGCCATGTATCGAGCCCTGGCCTGGAAGGCCCTGAAGCTGGGCCTGGACCCGGAGGACGAAGAGGGGTTGTCGGAGTTGGCCCGAAGCACGGCAATGGAGTTCTCCGGGGATGGGGAGCTCCTGGTGGATGGCCAGGTGGTCAGCCATGAGCTGCGCCAGCCCAGCGTCGAAGAGAGAGTTTCCCTGGTGTCGCGGATCGCTGAAGTGAGGCAGGCCATGGTAGCTCAGCAGCAGGCTATCGCCCGGGAAAGTGGCGCGGTTATGGCCGGGCGGGATATCGGCACCGTGGTCCTGCCCCAGGCTGAGCTCAAGGTGTATCTGGAGGCCTCTGCCGAGGAGCGGGCCCGGCGCCGCTACCAGGAGCTAAGGCAGCAGGGTAAAGACGTGGACTACGCCTCGGTCCTGGACGACCTGAAGAGGCGGGATAATATCGACAGCCAGAGGGCGGTTTCCCCCCTCCGCCCCGCCTCCGATGCTCACATCATCGATACTGAGGGGCTGGAGGTGGAGGTGGTGGTGGATAGGATTAGTACCCTGGCGGGAGAGATCTGATTGCCCGCCTTCTATTATTTTATCACAGCCCTGGCGAAGACCCTGTTCACCCTCCTCACCCGATGGCATGTACAGGGCCGGGAAAGGGTCCCTCAGCAGGGGTCTCTTATCGTGGTAGCCAACCACCTCAACAATGCGGACCCTGCCGTCCTCGGCGCCAGCATTCCCAGACTGATCGTGTTCATGGCCAAGGAGGAGCTTTTCGATTCCTGGCTGAAGTCCCTCTTGATACGGGGCTATTGCGCCTTCCCTGTGAGGAAAGGGCGGGTGGACCGGGTGGCTCTGACGCGGGCCGGAGCTGTGCTGCGCCAGGGTCAGGTCCTGGGGATGTTCCCCGAGGGAACCCGGAGCGACAGCCAGGCCCAGCTTCAACCGGCCTTTCGGGGCGCCGCCCTCCTCGCCCGCCGTTATCAGGCCCCCATCCTCCCGGTGGGCATCAGCGGCACCGAGAGACTCAATGGCTTCGGATGGGTCTTTACCCGCCCCCGCGTGACGGTGGAGATCGGTGAGCCTTTCATGG
>JAZFUS010000228.1:0-7695 GCA_036447315.1 Dehalococcoidia bacterium | reverse complement strand
CTTCGGCTTCGGCGGCACCAATGCCGTCATAGCCCTCAGGGAATACGCCGCCTAGCCGGCTTCCGCCTCCAGGCGGGAAAAGGCACCGGCTGCCGCCCGGATGGTGGCCTCGATGTCCTCCCGGCTGTGGGCCAGGGAGAGGAACAGGGCCTCGAACTGGGATGGCGGCAGGTAGACCCCTCCCTCCAGCATCCCCCGGAAGAAGCTCCGGTAGCGGCCGGTGTCCGCGGCCCGGGCCCCCTCAAAGCTGGTGACCGCACCCGTTAGGAAAAAGGCGGTGAGCATGGAGCCGGCCCGGTTCAGGGACATGGAAATCCCCTCTCTTTGGGCCGCGTCTTGCAGCCCCCGGGCCAGGCGTTCCGCCCCGGCCTCCAGTTTTCCATAGACACCCCGGCGGGAGAGCGCCTTGAGGGTTTCGATGCCCGCGGTCATGGCCAGGGGGTTTCCCGACAGGGTCCCCGCCTGATAGACGGGGCCCGAGGGCGCCATCATCTCCATGATCTCCCCCCTTCCCCCGTAGGCGCCCACGGGCAGGCCGCCGCCGATGATCTTCCCCAGGCAGGTGAGGTCGGGGGCGATGCCATAGAGGCCCTGGGCACCCCCGTAGGCCAGGCGGAATCCGGTGATGACCTCGTCGAAAATGAGCAGGCTGCCGGAGTCCCCGGTCAGGCGCCGCAGGCCCTGGAGGAATCCGGGCTCCGGGGGCACCACGCCCATGTTGGCGGCCACCGGCTCTACGATGACGGCGGCGATGTCCCGGGGATAGGCCTGAAACAAACGGGCCACCGCCGGGAGGTCGTTATAGGGGGCCACCAGGGTAAGCTCCGCCACGGCCTGGGGGACCCCGGGGCTGGAGGGGATGCTTAAGGTGGCCAGCCCCGACCCCCCCTGGACCAGGAGGCCATCGGCATGGCCGTGATAGCCGCCGGCAAACTTGACCACGCGCTCCCTCCCGGTGAAGGCCCGGGCCAGCCTGAGGGCCGACATGGTGGCCTCGGTGCCCGAGTTAACGAACCTGATAAGCTCCATGGAGGGCAGGGCCGAGGTGATGAGCCGGCCCAGCGTGGTTTCCAGCTCGGTGGGGGCACCGAAGCTGGTGCCCCGGCCCGCGGCGGCCCGCAGAGACGCCACCACCCGGGGGTGGGCATGGCCCAGGATCAGCGGTCCCCAGGAGAGCACGTAGTCCAGGTACTCGTTGCCGTCGGCATCATAGACCCGCGAGCCCCGGCCCCTCTCTATGAACAGGGGCCCTCCGCCCACGGCCCCGAAGGCGCGCACCGGGCTGTCCACGCCGCCGGGGAGTATCTTAAGGGCCTCCTCGAAGAGTTCCCGGGAGCGCTCATTTTTCATTTTTTAGCTCTTCTATGAGTTTCTCCACCCTGGCCTTTATGGTGTCCCTGACCTCCCGGAACCTCTCGATGGGCTGGCCCATCGGGTCCACAATGGCCCAGTCCTCATGGACCGGGGCCGGGCATCCTTCGACTCCACAGCCCATGGATATGATGCGGAAGGCCCCTTCGACCGTGTCCCGGGCGATGGGTTTGGGGTGTTGCCCTCCGATATCGATACCCAGCTCCGCCATGGCCTGCACGGCCCCGGAGCTGACCCTGGAGGCGGGTTCGGTGCCGGCGGAGACGGCCCGATATCCCGAGGGGGCACGGTGGTTGAACATGGCCTCGGCCATCTGGCTGCGGCAGGAATTGCCCACGCAGATAAAAAGGACCTCCCTCACCGCCCTAGGCCATCCGGCCCCTCTGGGTCAGGAACTGGCTCAGGGCGAGGCGGAGGACGGCCCCCCGGCTCCAACGCTGGCCGAACTGGGAGGTGAGCTCCCCGGCCAGTTGAGCGACGGCCTCGAGCTGGTCCTCCTCCAGGTATATGGTGACCTTTTTCAGGGATTCCTGGGCCACAGCCCCGTCCTTTCAGCCCCTGAGCCAGCGGGCCACATCCTTGGCGTGATAGGTAATGATGATATCGGCTCCGGCCCTCCGGATCCCGGTGAGGACCTCCATGACCGTCCGCTCCTCGTCGATCCAGCCATTCCGGGCGGCGGCCTTTATCATGGAATATTCCCCGCTGACGTTATAGGCCGCCAGGGGATAGGGGAAATTGGCCCGCACCTGGCTGATGACATCCAGATAGGCCAGGGCCGGCTTCACCATGATCATATCGGCCCCCTCCAGGATGTCCTGCTCCACCTCCCGGAGCGCCTCGCGGATGTTGGACGGGTCCATCTGGTAGCCGCGGCGGTCGCCGAACTGGGGGGTGGAGGCGGCGGCCTCGCGGAAGGGGCCGAAGAAGGCGGAGGCATACTTGGCGGCGTAGGCCAAAATGGGGACCTGCCCGTATTCCGCCTCGTCCAGCGCCTCCCGGATGGCGGCAACCTGCCCGTCCATCATGGCCGAGGGGGCCACCACATCGGCGCCGGCCCGGGCGTGGGAGAGGGCGGTCCGGGCCAGGAGGCCCAGGGTTTGATCGTTGTCCACCTCACCGTTCACCACCAGGCCGCAGTGTCCGTGGCTGGTATATTCGCAGAGGCAGACGTCGGTGATGACCAGCAGCTCGGGCGCGGCCTTCTTGACGGTCCGGATGGCCTCCTGGACTATGCCCTTGGGGTCATAGGCCTCGGAGCCCGTTTCATCCTTGTGGTCTCCCAGGCCGAAGAGGAGGACGGCGGGGATGCCCAGGGACCAGACCTCCTCCACCTCCCGCCCCAGGGTGTCTAAGGAGAAACGATAGGTCCCCGGCATGGCCTCGATCTCCTCGGGCTCCCCCCGGCCGTGGGCCACAAACAGGGGGTAGACGAGGCCCTTCGCCGACAGCCTGGTCTCCTGGACCAGATTTCGCATGGTCTGTGTCCGCCGCAGCCGCCTGGGCCTGTACTGGGGAAACTCGGACATCAGGACCCCTCCTTCTCATACCACTCGCTCATGGCCGCCACCAGGCCGGGTATGGTATGCTCCCGGGCGACGATATCCACCCTCAGGCCCATCTCCCGGGCGGTGCCGGCGGTGACCGGCCCGATGCAGGCGACCATCTTTCCCGCCAGGGCCTTCCCGTCCTTTCCCAGAAGGTCCATCAGGCCCCGCACGGTGGACGAGCTGGTGAAGGTGACCGCCTGGGCGGCCTTCAAGCACTCCGGGGCCCGCTCCCGGCTCTCCGGGGCGGGGACCGTTTTGTAGGCCACCACCTCCTCTACCCGGGCCCCCAGCCCCGACAGTCCCTGGGCCAGTTCCTCCCCGGCGATGTCGGCCCGGGGCAGCAGAAAGCGCTGTCCCTTTATCTCCTCACCCTTGAGGCCCTCCCCTTTAAAGCTGTCGATGATGCCCCGGGAGGTAAACTCCGGGGGTACCAGGTCCGGGACCAGGCCCCGCCCCTCCAGCTCCCCGGCGGTGGCCAGGCCGATGGCGCATATTTTGGCCCCGCCCAGGGCGCGGGCGTCCCGCCCCATGTGCCTGAGGCGTCCGAAGAAGGCCTCCACGGCGTTGGTGCTGGTGAATACCAGCCAATCATATCCGTCCAGCCGGCCCAGGGCCCTGTCCAGGGCCCCCGGGTCGGAGGCGGGCTCGATCTCGATGGTGGGCAGCTCAATGGGCTCGGCCCCCGCCCGGGCCAGGAGCCGGGACAGGTGGCTGGCCTGGGTCCGGGACCGGGTCACCAGGACCCGTTTCCCGAATAGGGGCCGGTTATCGAACCAGCGCAGCCCTTCCCGGAGGCCGGCGACTTCCCCGATGATGGTCACGGCCGGGGGGCCGAATCCGGCATTTTTGGCTCTGCCGGCGATATCCTGCAGGGTACCCGTCAGGGTTTCCTGGCGGGGGCCGGTCCCCCGGTGGACCAGGGCCACCGGGGTGGCCGCGGGGCGGCCGTGCTCGATGAGCTTGCGGGCGATGGCGGCCAGGTTCTCCATCCCCATGAGGAAGATGAGGGTATCCACGGCGGTGGCCAGCCGGTCCCAGGCGATGCGGGAGTCCTCCCGGGTGGGGTCCTCGTGGCCGGTGACCACGGCAAAGGACGAGGCCAGCCTGCGGTGGGTGACCGGGATGCCGGCATAGGCGGGCACGGCGATGGCCGAGGTGATGCCGGGCACCACCTCGTAGGGCACCCCTTCCCGGACCAGGGCCTCGGCCTCCTCTCCTCCCCGCCCCAGCACGAAGGGGTCTCCCCCCTTGAGGCGCACCACCACCTTCCCCTCCAGGGCCTTCTCCACCAGCAGGTTGTTGATCTCCTCCTGGTCCAGGACCCAGTCCCGGGCCCTTTTCCCGCCCAGGATGAGCTCGGTCCCCGGCCGGGCATGGGAGAGGAGAGATTGGTCGATGAGGTGGTCGTAGAGGACGACATCGGCCTCTTCCAGGCAGCGGCGGCCCTTCAGGGTGAGGAGCTCGGGGTCGCCGGGACCGGCTCCCACCAGGTACACCTTTCCCGGCCGGGTCATGGCGACGCCTCGGACAGGATGGCCGCGGCCCCCCGCTCCAGCAGCCGCCGGGCCAGCTCCCACCCCGTTTTTTCCGGCTCCGCCGCCTCCCCGTCCACCTCGTCCCGCAGGAGGTCCTCTCCCCGGGGGCGGGCGACCATGCCCTGGAGCCTCAGCCTGGTCCCCAGGACCCGGCCCCAGGCGCCGATGGGCGTCTGGCAGCCCCCTCCCAGGCGGTCCAGGAAGGCGCGCTCCGAGGTCGTGGCCTGACGCGTGGGCTCGTGGTCCAGGGGGGAAAGCATATCCCTGATGTCCGCGTCATCCTCTCTTATCTGTATGGCCAGGGCCCCCTGCCCCGCCGGGGGCAGGCAGATCTCCGGGGACAGATATTCCGTGATCCGGTCCCTCCAGCCCATCCGGATAAGGCCGGCGGCAGCCAGCACGGCGGCCTCCAGGTCGCCCTCCGTCACCTTCCGCAGCCGGGTACCGATGTTGCCCCGGAGGTCAACGATGTCGATGTCGGGGCGGTGGGCGCGGACCTGGGCCGCCCGCCGGGGGCTGGAGGTGCCCAGCCGGGCACCGGAGGGGAGCCGGGATAGGGCCTCGCCCCCCCGGGATACGATGACATCGCGGGCGTCCTCTCTGGGGCATACCGCGCCGATGGTGAGTCCGGGGGTGGTCTCGGTGGGGACGTCTTTCAGGCTGTGCACGGCCAGGTCTATCTCCCCCTGGAGCAGGGCCGATTCCAGCTCCTTGATGAATATGCCCTTGCCCCCCAGACGGGGTAGAGGGATGTGGGTCAGTTCATCGCCCCGGGTCGTTATTTCCCGCAGCGTGAACACCCGGCCGGGATGGGCCTGCTCCAGCTCCCGGATCACCGCCCGGCTTTGAGCCAGGGCCAGGGGGCTGCCCCGGGAGCCGACAATGAACGCCCTGCCCATCCCCTCAGGCCTCTTCCTCGAGGTCGAAAAGCCGGCGCACGGTCTCCAGGTCGTGGGCCCCCTTGTCCTCCCCTTTGAGATGGACTATGGGCTGGTGCAGGATCTTGGCGATGATGGCCTGGGTGAGGGAGCCGATCTGGGCCTGCTCCTCCTCCGAGAGCCGGGACATTTTCTTCATGGTCTTGGCCACCTCCGCCCGGCGGATGGCCTCGGCCCGGTTCCGCAGCGCGGCGATGGTGGGAATGGCATCCAGGGTGTTCCACCAGGCCATGAACTTGGCCATCTGGCGCTCGATGATGGCCTCCACCTTGGCCACCTCCTGCAGGCGCTTCCTGAGGCCGTCATCGGACACGGCGGTGAGGTCGTCGATATCACGGAGGGTGACGTTTTTGACCTTGCCCGCCCTGGGGTCGATGTTGCGGGGCACCCCGATATCGACCATATAGAGAGGCCGGCCCTGCCTTTTGCTCATGGCCTGGGCGACCTGTTTCCGGGCAAGGACATAATCGGGCGCGGTGGTGGCGGTGAGCACGACGTCGCAGGCCGCCAGGGCCTCGTCCAGGTCCTCGAAGCGGCAGGGGCTGATATCCAGCCGGGCGCTCATGTTCACCGCATTTTCAAAGGTGCGGTTGGCCACCACCACCCGGGTGGCGGTGCTGTCTAAAAGGGCTTCAACCGCCCGTTTGGCCATCCGCCCCGCTCCGATGACCAGTATGGCGGCCTGGTCCAGGTCTCCGCAGGCCCGGCGGGCCATGGCCACGGCGGCGGAGCTCACCGAGGCGGCATTTCGACTGATCTCGGTCTCGTTGCGCGCCCCGCGCCCCACCCGGACGGCGTGGTGGAACAGATTGGTCAGGGAGGGGTCCAGGTATCCGTTGACCCTGGACCTGTCCCGGGCCCCCCGCACCTGACCCAGGATCTGGTCCTCCCCCAGGATCATGGAGTCCAGGCCGCAGGCCACCCGGAAAAGGTGCCTGACGGCCGCCTCTCCCTGATAGGAATAGAGATAGGAGGTGATCACAAAAGCGGGGAGCCCGCTGAGCTGGCTGAAAAAGCGGCCGATGATTTCACTGAGGGTATCCGCCCGCTCCGCCACGCAATATACCTCGGTGCGGTTGCAGGTGGAAAGGATCACCCCATTGTTTACATAATTATGGAGAAGGGGGAGGGCCTCGACGACCTGGTCCCCGGACAGGGCCAGCCTTTCCCTCACCTCTACCGGCGCCGCCCAGTGATTTACCCCCACCACAAATATATTCATGCTATGGCCGTGCCTCCAGGGCGGCCGTCAGCCTTTTCCGGGCCACGCCGGCCTTGCCCTGCCTCACCATCTCTATGAGCTCGGAGTCGAGGTGGTCCTGCCATGCCTGGGGAGAGGGGTGGCACCCTCGATTCGAGAGCTCCAGGCGCACCTGGGAGACCAGGTCCAGGAGGGCACCGTACTCCGGGCCGAAGTGCCCCTCCATCTCCTCCCGGACCTTTCGGGCCAGGGCCGGGCTCCTGCCCCCCGTGGAGATGGCTATCAACAGCTCACCCCGGCGCACCACCGAGGGCACGATAAAGTCACACTCCCCGGGCTGGTCCACCACGTTGATCATGGTGCCCCTTATGTGGGCCTCCTTGACCGCACTGTCGTTGACCCCGGGGTCGTCGGTAGCGGCGATGGCCAGAAAGACCCCCTCCAGGTCCCCGGGCCGGAAGTCCCTGACCTGGGCCTCGATAGCCCCCTGGGCCCGCTTCGCTTCCAGCTCCGGGCAGAGCCGGGGACTGATGACAGTCACCCGGCCACCGCAGTCCAGCAGGCTGGCCGCTTTCCTCTCCGCCACCTGACCCCCTCCTATCACCAGGCATCGCTTGCCGGCAATGTTCAGGAAAATGGGGTAATAGGCCCCTGGGGCTTCACTCAAAATACCTGATCCTTTTCTTCTTGTACTCCCTGGTGCTGAAGAGCAGGGTGTAATGCGGGGAACCGCTTCTCCGGCTCAGGTCTGCGGCCAGGGCATGGCACTCCCCCCTTGTGGAGGCATGGACCATGGTGAACAGGTTATAGGGCCACTGGGCGCTGGTGGGGCGCTCATAGCAGTGGGTTACCGCGGGCGATGAGGCCATCAGGGCACCCACTTCCTCTATCCTTTTCTGAGAGACCTTCCAGCAGATCATGGCGTTGGCCAGGAAGCCCAGCTTCCGGTGCCCCAGGAGGGCGGCATATCTTCGCATGATGCCCCGCTCCAGAAACCCCCGGGCCAGCCCCAGAAACTCCTCCGGGGGTATCCCCGCCCTCTCCGCCATGGGCTCAAAGGGACGGAGGGTCAGGGGGAGGTCCACCTCCAGCTCCCGGCC
>JAZFUS010000227.1:0-3802 GCA_036447315.1 Dehalococcoidia bacterium | reverse complement strand
CTTCCGCCCCTTCCGGTTTAATGGCGCGGGCTATCCGGAGAAGGGCGGTCAGCTCATCCCCGAGCTGGGGATATTCCCCCAGGCAGTCCTCCAGGGTGCGTTTCCCCATGAGGATATCATCTATGCACCCGGCAATGATCTCCTCTTTACTCATCGCCACTTTCCGCCGGTACCAGGATGCCCCTCAGGTCGGCCAGGGCCCTGTACTGTATTACCCTCACCGCCCCCTCACTCTTGTTCAGGAACTGAGCAATTTCGCTGTATGAGAAGCCCTCGATCCAGCGCATGAGAATGACCTGTTGTTTTTCCCGGCTCAGTTTCAGGATAGCGCTCCGGACACCCACCCTGTTGAAGCTGGCCTCTGTCGCCGCCTCCGGATTGGCCTCGGTGGCGTTGGTGGGGATATCTATCTCACCCAGGGAGACGGTCCCCCTTTTAGCTTTAAGATGGTTCACCGCCAAATTGTGGGCAATGGCGATAAGCCAGGCAGCGAAGGGTGCCCCCGTCTCCCGGTATCTGGGAAGCGCCCGCCAGGCCCTGATGAAGACCTCCTGGGCGATATCCTCGGCATCATGTTGATCGCGCACCAGATAGCGGACATACCGGTAAACGCGGCCCATGAATCTGTCATAGAGGGCGGCAAAGGCTTCGCTGTCCCCCTGGACCGCGCTTCGGACCAACAGGATTTCCGCCTCTTTTTCGCCCAGGTTTGTGCCGCGAAGGTCCTGCTCCAAAGACTCCTGCCGTCCGGTGCCCATAATTCCATCATATCACCAGTGTAAACCGCATCGCCATCGCCCATGGCCGTCCAAAGGGGGCACCGCATTCCAGGGGTTTTCTCTGTCCTCGTCATGGTGAGTTTCTTTCCTCCCCCCATCCCGACTTGACCCCGGGAATATCATGCATACCTCCCCTTAGTTAAACAGATGACAGGGGACTTTTGTTACAGGTCCCGTGGGGATAGGGGGCGGGCCGCATGGTTTTGGAGGTTATTACGGGGAGGTAAACGTGGGGGGCTTAAGCTACCGGCCGGGCTCCCCCAACTTTTTTTTAAGCTCGTAGAGCTTGGTGATGGCCTCCAGCGGCGTCAGGGAGTCCACATCCAGCTTGGCCAGCTCCTCCAGGAGCGGGGACTTCTCCCCGAAAAGGGGCAGCTGGGGGGAGGGGCGAGCGGGGGGACGCCGGCCCCTGGCCGCCTGCCCCGACCCACCGCGGTCTCCCTCCAGCTCGCCGAGGACCTCCTCCGCCCGCCCGATGACGGCCCGGGGGAGGCCCGCCATCTGGGCCACGTGGATGCCGTAGCTCCGGTCGGAGCCCCCGGGAACTATCTTGTGCAGGAAGACCACTCTATCTCCCTCCTCCATCACCGCTACATTGAAATTCCTCACCCGGGGCAGGTACTGGGCCAGACCCACCATCTCGTGATAATGGGTGGCAAACAGGGTCTTGGCCCCCAGCCGGGGGCTGTTGTGGATGTATTCCGCCACCGCCCGGGCGATGGAGATGCCGTCATAGGTGCTGGTGCCCCGCCCGATCTCGTCCAGGATAATCAGGGAGCGGGGGGTGGCGTTGTTCAGGATATTGGCCGTCTCCACCATCTCGATCATGAAAGTGGACTGGCCCGCGGCTATATCGTCCATGAGGCCCACCCGGGTGAAGATGCGGTCCACCAGGCCGATGTGGGCCGAACCGGCGGGGACGAAGCTGCCGATCTGGGCCATCAGCACGATGAGGGCCACCTGCCGCATATAGGTGGACTTCCCCGCCATGTTGGGCCCGGTGAGCACCACCAGCTGCGCCTCTCCGTTGGAGAGGTCGGTATCGTTGGGAACAAATCCCTCCTCCAGGAGGGACTGCTCCACCACCGGATGCCTCCCCCCCACAATGAGGATTCGGTCATCATCGGCCAGCTCGGGCCTGATGTAAACGTTTCTCACCGCCACCTCGGCCAGGGCGGAGAGGACATCCACCCGGGCCAGGGCCCCGGCCAGGGAGAGGAGCCGCTCCCCCGATGCCCCCACCTGGGCGCACACCCGGCGGAAAAGGGAGGCCTCCAGCTCGTCGATGCGCTCCTGGGCGTGGAGGATCTTGGACTCGTACTCCTTGAGCTCGGGGGTGAAGAAACGCTCTCCGCCCACCAGGGTCTGCTTGCGGATGTATTCGGCGGGGACCTGGGGGAGGTTGGGATTGGATACCTCGATATAGTAGCCGAAGACGTGGTTGAAGCCCACCTTGAGCGACTTGATGGCCGTACGCTCCCGCTCCTTTCGTTCCAGGCCCGCCAGGTAGTCCTTGGCACCCCGGGAGGACTCCCGGAGCTCGTCCAGCTCCGGGGAGAAGCCGGGCCGGATCACGGCCCCCTCGGCGGGCTCCTCGGCGATGGCCCCGGCGATAAGCTCCACGATGTCCCGGCACGGCCCGAGGTCCTCGACAAGCCACCCCAGGGGCTCCGCCTCCTCTATGATGTCTCTTATCCGGGGAACGGCCTCCAGGGCCCGGCGCAGGGCGACCAGCTCCCGGGGGAGGGCCACGGCGCTCCTCACCCGGTTGGTCAGCCGCTCCAGATCGGCCATCTCCCCCAGGAGGGCTATGACCGCGCCCCGGGGGATGGACCCGGCATGGAACCAGGCCACCGCCCCCTGGCGCCTCTCCAGCCGGGCGAGGTCGAGAAGGGGCTGGCCCAGCCACCTGCGCAACAGCCGGCCCCCCATGGCGGTCCGGGTCAGGTCCATTATAGAGAGCAGGGACCCGCTGGCACCACCCTGCCTGCCGGCCCCGAAAAGCTCCAGGTGCCGCCGGGTGGAACCGTCCATGGTCATGAAGGACTCGGTGGAATAGGTGGAGAGCCCGCTGAGCTGTCCCAGGACCCCCTTCTGGGTCCGCTCCAGGTAGTGGAGGATGGAGCCCGCCGCCCTGATGGCCAGGGGGAGGTGCTCGCAGCCGAAGCCCTCCAGGGTGGTCACCCCGAAGTGGTCCGCAAGCAGGCGGCGGGCCGTCTCCAGCTCAAACCACGGCTCCTCTAGCGGGGTCACCGGGACCGGCAGGGGGAGGGGATAGTCGCTGTCCCCGGGGGTGAGGACCTCGGCGGGTCGCAGGCGCTCCAGCTCCACCCCGGCCCTCTCCAGGGGAAGCTGGGAGGTGGCAAACTCGCTGGTGGTTATGTCCACGTAGGCGATGCCCACCTCGTCCCCCCCGGGCACCAGGGACACCAGGTAATTGTTGACCCGGGTCTCCAGGAGACCCGGCTCCACCACTGTCCCCGGGGTTACCACCCGGACCACATCGCGCTCCACCAGCCCCCGGCCGGCGGGGCTGAGCTGCTCGCAGATAGCCACCTTATGGCCCCGGCCCACCAGCCGGGCCAGATAGCCGTCCAGGGCATGATAGGGGATGCCCGCCATGGGCACCCGGTGCCCCTTGCCCATCTCCCGGGAGGTCAGGGTTATCTCCAGCTCCCGGGCGGCGAGCTTGGCATCCTCGTCGAAGGTCTCGTAGAAATCGCCCAGGCGAAAGAGGACAATGGCCTCAGGGTAGGCCTGTTTTATGCGCAGGTACTGGCTTCGAACGGGGGTGACGGTCTTCATGGCTAATTTAAGCCTATTTTAACAGAAGTCGGCACGGCGGAATACAGGTGTCAAAGATTTCAGAGGCCGCGGCTCAAGCACGCAGGTAGTCATCGATATCGGCGGCGGCCCGCCTCCCCGCCCCCATGGCGCTGATAACCGTGGCCGCCCCCGTTACCACGTCCCCCCCCCCCCCCACCCCCGCCCCCCTGGGACGGGCCCCGTAGCCAATACCCACA
>JAZFUS010000226.1:0-5476 GCA_036447315.1 Dehalococcoidia bacterium | reverse complement strand
TGGACGGGGGGGAACTTGTAGGCGATGGCCCAGCGGGGCTCATGCCCCACGGACCCCAGCCCCTCCTGCAGGGCCAGATCGTCTATCTTGGCGACGATACCGTCGCTCTCATAGGGAAGCTCGTCCCTTTTCGCCTGCCATTTATTGTGGTAATCCTCGACCCTGTCCAGACCCCGGACCCTGGCATTCAGGGGGTTGAGCTTGAAGCCCCACTCCCCCAGTACCCGCAGGGTCTCCCAGTGGGTTTTGGTATTGGCCCCCGACCTGGGATAGCCCAGACCGTAGATAAAGATATCCAGGGGCCGCCCGGCGGTGATGCGGGGATCGAGCTGGCGCAGCGAGCCGGCGGCGGCGTTCCGGGGATTGGCGAAGAGGGAAAGGCCCTGGTCCGCCCGGTCCCGGTTCAGCTTGGCGAACCCCTCCCGGGAGAGGAACACCTCCCCCCGCACCTCGAACCGGTCGGGGACCCCGCGAGGCACCGAGAGGGGTATGCTTCTGATGGTCCTTAAGTTCTGGGTGATATCCTCCCCCCGGTAGCCGTCCCCCCGGGTGGCCCCCCTGGCCAGCCGCCCCTCTTCATAGGTCAGAGATACGGCCAGGCCGTCCATTTTGATCTCGCAGACAAAATCCGTAAGCTCCTCGTCCACCAGCCCCGATATCCGCTTGTGCCAGGCCTCGAGCTCCTCCGTGGCAAAGGCGTTGGCCAGGCTGAGCATGGGCTCCCGGTGCTCCACGGTGCCAAAGGCCTCCACCGGCGCCGCCCCCACACGCTGAGTGGGGGAATCGGGGGTGACAAGCTCCGGATGGCCGGCCTCCAGGCGTTGGAGCTCCCGCATCAGCTGGTCGTATTCGGCATCGCTGATCTCGGGGCTGTCCAGCACGTGATAGCGATAGTTGTGGTAGTTTATCCGGGTTCGGAGCTCCTCGATGCTTGCCCTCACCTTCTCCATTGGGTATCACACTCCGAGAAAATCAACGCCATTATACAACAATCCCCCGGTCGAAAAAACAGCCCTTGCACCCCCACCCCCGATGCGATAAACTATCTCGGTATGGTAGAAATCAAAGCCTTTCCCGGCCTCAGATATGACCCCCAACGGTTCCCCGACCTGGCGGCTGTCCTCTGTCCCCCCTACGACGTTATCTCGCCCGAGGCCGACCTGGAATACCGCCGGAGCAGCGACCACAATATCATTCACCTGGAGATACCCCGGCCTGATCCCCAGGATGTGCCCCGGGAAACGGGGGATGGCGACAAATATGCCCGGGCGGCAGCCACCCTGGACCGCTGGCTGAAAGAGGGCGTCCTCCTGCCCGAAGAGCCGCCGGCCATCTATCTTCACCGGCACCATTTCCACCACCGGGGGAAGAGGTTCAACCGCCGGGGCCTCATGGCCGCCGTCCGGTTGGAGGAGTGGGAGAAACGGGTGGTTATTCCCCATGAAGCCACCGGGACCTCGGCCAAGAATGACCGCCTGAGGCTCATAAGGGCCACACGGGCCAACATCAGCCCGATCCTTGCCTTCTATGACGACCCCGGGGGGCAGATCAGCTCGCTGCTGGAGCAGAAGGAACGGGAAAGGCCCACCGCCTTCGCCCTGGAAAGACAGGGGGAGGGCCACGAGCTCTGGGCCATCACCGATCCCCACCTCATTCGGGGGATCGCGGAGGGGCTCGGACCGCTGCCCCTCTATATCGCCGACGGCCACCACCGCTATGAGACCGCCCTGAATTTCAGAAACGAGCAGCGGGGGACCGGAACGACGGGGGACGATGCCTCCAATTTTGTGTTGATGACCCTGGTGGATGCCCGCGACCCCGGTCTGGTGGTCCTCCCCGTCCACCGGCTCGTGCGGGGCATTCCTCCGGATGTTCTGAAGGGATTCAAGGAGTGGCTCGGGACCCTTTTCGAAATTGAGACCTACCCCCTGGCGGACCCGGACCCCGGGGAGGACTTTGAGTCCTTTTGCGCCGGGAAAATGGCCAGGGGCGGCCCCGATCCCGTCCTGGGGCTCCTGGGGCTGGAGGCGGGGGCCTTTTTTGTCCTCAAGGGTCGCCGTAAAGCCTCCGCCCGGATGATGCCCCGGGGTGGCTCCGCCATCTACCGGCGGCAGGACGTTTGCCTTCTCCAGCACCTGGTGGTAGAGAACATGCTGGGTTCGCCCCGCGAGGGGGTGGACCTGGCCTACACCCACAGTGCCCAGGATGCCCAGGACAGGTTATGGGCCGGGGAATACCAGCTGGCCTTTCTGCTCAGCCCCATGGACGTGTCCGTCATCAAGCAGGTCGCCGACGGTGGGGAAAGGCTGCCGGGTAAATCCACCTATTTCTATCCCAAGCTGCCCACAGGGTTGGCCCTCCACCGCCTGGTGGGGGAGCAATAGGGCGCTATAGCGTTACCGCCCTGGCGGTATCGATATCCGGGATAGCCAGGAGCTTCCTGCGCAGCGCGTCGCTGAGGGGCTCATCCAGGCCCAGGACCATAAGGGCCTGGCCCCGGGCCTTTAACCGGATGACCTGCATGGAGTGGATATTGATATCGGCCGATCCGGTTATGGTGCCCACCTGCCCGACGAGTCCGGGCCGGTCCCGGTGGTCGGCGAAGAGGAAATAGCCCCCCGTGGGCACCATATCCATCCAGTAGTCATTGACCCGCACGATATGGGGCTCCTCCCTCATCACCGTGCCGGCCACGACCGTGGTCCCGGTGCTGGTGTCCACCTCCAGGGTGATGAGGCTGTTATAGTTTTCGCAGACCGCCCTCTTCCGCTCCACGATCCTGAGCCCCCGGCGCTTGGCCAGCATGTCGGCATTGACCAGATTGACCCTCTCCTCGATGGTCATCTCCAGAAGGCCCCCCAGGACGGATGCCTTCAGGATAGTGGTGTCAAAATTGCTGATCTCTCCCTCGTATGAGACCTGGATAGTGGACACCTGCCCCTCAACCAGCTGGACAGCCAGCCTTCCCAACACCCTGCTCACCTCCATGAAGGGGCGCAGCACCTGGAGGGTCTCCGGGGGGATGAGGGGGGCATTGACCGCATACCGGGCGGGCTGCCCCTGGAGCACGGCATTCACCTGTTGGGCGATATCCACGGCCACACTGGTCTGGGCCTCGGCGGTGGAGGCCCCCAGATGGGGGGTGACAATCACCTTGGAGCTGCGGAACAGGATGTTGTCCACAGTGGGCTCCTGGGTAAAGACATCCACCGCGGCCCCCGCCACCCTCCCCTCCTCGATGGCCTTGAAGAGGGCCTCCTCATCCACCAGCCCCCCCCGGGCGCAGTTGATGATGCGCACCGAAGGCTTGACCATGGCCAGCTCCCTGTCCCCGATGAATCCCCTGGTCTCCGCGGTCAGGGGCATGTGTATGGTGATAAAATCGGACTCCGAGATAAGCTCGTCCACAGAGACGAGCTGCA
Source organism: Dehalococcoidia bacterium (assembly GCA_036447315.1). GTDB lineage: Bacteria > Chloroflexota > Dehalococcoidia > JACVQG01 > JAZFUS01 > JAZFUS01. Next base: position 2,054 of record JAZFUS010000226.1, on the reverse strand, counting down.
CGCCCAGGTTCTGGGCAAAATCGGTGGAGACGAAGGGGTCGTAGGCCAGGATACGCATCTCCAGACCCCGGGCCCGGCTGGCCACCGCCGTGCCCACGTTGCCCAGGCCCAAAATCCCCAGGACCTTGTTCCGGAGCTCGACGCCCGTGAAGTCGCTCCGGCGCCAGACCCCGGACTTGAGGAGGGCATCGGCCTGGGGAATATGCCGGCTCAGGGCCATCATGAGGGCGATGGTATGCTCCGCCGCCGAGAGGGTGTTGCCGGTGGGGGCATTGACGACCACTATGCCGCGATTGGTGGCGGCCCCCACATCGATGTTGTCCACCCCCACGCCGGCCCGGGCGATCACCTGGAGCTTTCCCCCGGCCTCGATTACATCGGCCGTGACCTTGGTCTCACTGCGCACCACCAGGCCCTCGTACTCCCCGATAATCGCCTTTAGCTCTTCGGCCCCCAGGCCCTTGCGCACATCCACCTCGCCCTGGGAGCGCATGATATCCAGGCCCTCATCGGCGATGGACTCCGTGACCAGTATTTTCGCCGCCATAGCCACCCCCCTGTGTTTGCTCGGACCCCCGGCTTAGCCCCCTCTGGCCAAGCCAGCTTTAAGCCCCTTTATCACCGCCCCAATATCCTCTTCGGAGACCCACCCCAGGTGTCCGATGCGGAATATCTTGCCATCCAGTGGCCCCTGCCCACCACTCAACACGATGCCCAGCTCGTCCCGCAGGTACGGAAGGAGCTTGGCCGACTCCACGCCCTCGGGGACATTGATCGCCGTAACGGTATTGGAGGCCCGGGCCTCATCGGCGAAAAGGGAGAGGCCCAGGGATTTGGCCCCCTCCCGGGCCGCTTTACCCACCCGTCCATGTCGAGCGACGATGGCCGGGAGGCCCTCCTGGGCCATGACCTCCAGCGAGGCCGCCAGGGCATAGAACGCGGTCACCGCGGGGGTCCAGGGGGTCTGCCCCTTCTCCAGGAACTTCTTGGCCCGGGAAAAGTCCAGATAGTAGCGGGGTATACCGGCCTGGGCGTTGGCCGCCCACGCCCTGGCGTTGACGCTGACCATGGCCAGCCCCGGCGGGGCCATCCACCCCTTCTGTGAGCCGGTGACCACCACATCGCAGCCCCACGCATCGGTGGGCAGGTCGATGCAGCCCAGGCTGCTGATGGCATCGACCAGAATCAGTTTGTCGAACTCCCTGACCACCGCCGTCAGAGCCCCCAGGTCACAGGTGACACCGGTAGAGGTCTCGTTATGGGTCAGGAGCACCGCCTTTATCCCGGGATCTTTCTGAAGGGCCCGTTTCACCTCATCGGGGTCGGGGCCGCGCTCCCAGGGGAAATCGAGCCGCGTTACCTGAGCTCCGTACAGCCCGGCTATCTCGGAGAATCTCTCTCCAAAAACGCCGGCGCTTACCGCCAGCACCCTGTCCCCCGGGGAAAGGGTGTTGACGATGGCCGCCTCCAGCCCCCCCGTGCCCGAGCAGGTCAGGATGAGCACATCGCTTTGGGTCTGGAAAAACTCCTTGAGCCGGGAGGTGGTCTGCGCGATGATTCCGGCAAACTCTTTGCCCCGGTGATTTACCATCTGTTTGGTCATGGCCTGGAGGATATCGGGCGGCAGGGGGGTCGGTCCGGGAATCCTCAGCTGCATCTGCGTCCTCCTTTAATAATATGGGTCATCACGCGCTCACCCGCGCCTTCAGACGACCTTCAAGAACCGGTGCTTGCCAACCCTGACCACATCGCCGGCACGCAGAGGTTTCATGTCATCATCGTTTATGAGCTTACTGCCGTCGGCATGAACGACCTCGATAGCCAGCTGCGCCAGCAAGCGCCTGGCCTCACTCCGGCTTTTCACCAGTCCCTTGCGGGCCAGAAGCTGTGTAATAGAGGCAGGCATTTCCTGCTCTGAGACCTCTACGGAGATATCCTCCGGCACCTCCCGCCGCTGAATCACCCGCTCAAACCCGGCCTCGGCATCCGCGGCCGCCCTGGCGTCATGGAACTCGGCCACCAGCTCCCGGGCCAGGCGCTTCTTGAGCAGCATG
>JAZFUS010000225.1:0-3524 GCA_036447315.1 Dehalococcoidia bacterium | reverse complement strand
CATGGTGGCAAAGCGGGGCTCCGTCGCCAGGTGGGGGGCCTCCAGGGCCTCGCAGAACTCCTTCCAGAACCGGTCCGACTGGATCTCGGCCAGGCGCAGCCACTTTTCATCGCGGCACCGGTAGTGATTGTCCATGGGGTTTCGCGCCCGGGTCCGGGAATGGCGGGGCGTGGCCCTTCCCTGCCAGGCCACGGTATTCACGTTGACCGCCTGGAGATGGAGGGCGCTGCCCAAAAGGGAGGCCTCGACCTCCTGGCCTATGCCATACCGCTCGCGGGCCAAGAGCGCCGCCAGGATGCCATAGGCGAACATGGTGGCCCCCATCTGGTCCACCACCGCCCCCTGGACCATCTGGGGCTCGGGGAGGTCCCGGTCGCCGGTGGCCCACATAAGCCCCGACCGGGCCTGCACCAGCTGGTCGAAGACCCGCTGGTCGCTATCCGGCCCCAGGCCGCCCCACCCCAGGGTAATGGCATAGATGAGCTTGGGATTATGCCTGGAGAGGGTGGCGTAGTCCATGCCCACCCTCTGGGCCACGGACCTGCGGAAGTTGGTGGCGAAGACATCGCATTTGGCCACCAGCCGGTAGGCGACCTCCCGCCCCTCCTCCGACTGCAGATTCAGGGTGATGCCCTTCTTGTTGCGATTGGCCCCCTCGAACATGGTGGTCCGCCCGCCGGGAAGGAAGGCCGGGGCCCCGGAGATGGTGGCTATGCCCCGGGTGGCGTCGCCCTCCACCGGGTGCTCGATCTTTATGACCTCCGCGCCCAGGTCCCCCAGCATGGCGCCGGCGGCGGGTCCGTTATGAAACAGGGACCATTCCAGGATACGAATACCGCTCAAGGGCTGCTCATCCATGGCTCACCTCCCCCCACCGGAAAATTTCATGGTCATTCTAACCCACCGACCGTCATTTGGCAACCTGCCCACCCGCACGGGCGGTCCTTTTGCCCGGGGGGGAAGCCCCGTGTTATAATGATGCCCGGCAGACCGTGTTCCCTACCGCATTCTATATTCTGGGAGGTTGCTGCGCATGACCAAAGCCGGGGAAGGCACCCTTCTGGGTCCCTTTCGGGTCCTGGACCTGACCGACGACAGAGGCTATCTCTGCGGCCGTATGCTGGGAGATATGGGGGCCGATGTCATCAAAATAGAACCCCCCCAGGGAGACCCGGGGCGAAGCATAGGACCCTTCTACCAGGATATCCCCCACCCGGAGAAGAGCCTCTACTGGTTTGCCTATAACCTGAATAAAAGGGGCATAACCCTCAACCTGGAAACCGCCGACGGCCTGGAGATATTCCAACGGCTGGCGGGGGGGGCCGATTTTATCATCGAGTCCTACTCCCCGGGATATATGCAGGAGCTGGGCCTGGGCTATGACACCCTCAGCCGGCGCAACCCCCGGCTTATCATGACCTCCATCTCCATGTGCGGCCAGACCGGTCCCCGCAGCGACCTCCGGCCCTCGGACCTGGTGGCCTCGGCCCTGGGTGGCGGCATGTTCGTCACCGGTGATTCCGACAGGTCCCCGGTGCACATCAGCATCCCCCAGGCCTTCCTTCAGGGGGGTGAGGAGGCCGCCATCGGCACCCTGATCGCCCACTACCACCGGCAGCGGACGGGCGAAGGGCAATACATAGATGTCTCCATCCAGGAATCCCTATACTGGAATGTGATGAACGCCCCCCTCTTCTGGGAATTCGAGAAGAGGATACTGCGCCGCTCGGGGATCCACCGCACCTGGTCCAGCGCCGCCGCCCAAAAGCACCGGGTCCTCTGGCCCTGCAAGGACGGGCATATATCCTTCACCCTCTATGGGGGCAAGATAGGGGCCACCACCAACCGGGCCATGATGGAGTGGGTGTCCCAGGAATTCGATGTCCCGGAGGCTTTGAGGCAGAAAGACTGGGACGCTTTCGACCTGGCCAGCACCACCGAGGAGGAGTTCGAGTCCTTCGCCGGGCCCGCCGGCGACTTCTTCTTAAACCATACCATGGATGAGCTGTATCAGGGGGCCATCGAAAGGAACATGATGCTCTACCCCGTGGAAACCATTGCCGAAATCATGGTGGACCCTCAGCTGGAAGCCCGGGAGTTCTGGCAGAAGGTCGAGCACCCCGAGCTGGGCAGGAGCCTGACCTACCCCGGAGCCACCGTCAAGCTATCGGAAACCCCCTTGAGCATCACCCGTCGGGCGCCCCTCATCGGCGAGCACAATATAGAGATATATGAGGGGGAACTGGGCATCTCCAGGGAAGAGCTGAGGGTCCTCAAGCACAACGGCGCCATCTAAGGAAAGGAAAAACATGGCCAAAGAGGCTCTGGCAGGGGTAAAGGTTGCCGACTTCTCGTGGAACGCCGTGGGCCCCATCATGGGCTCCTATATGGCCAAGCACGGGGCCACGGTGGTCAAGGTCGAGTCCATACACCGCCTGGACTCCATGAGGACCAGCCCGCCCTTCCTGGGCGGCAAACCGGGCCCCGACCTCTCCGCCTGCTTTCCCTATCTCAATCACGGGAAGTACGGCATCACCCTGGACCTGCGCCAACCCCGCGCCGTGGAGGTGGCCCGGCAGCTGGCGGACTGGGCCGACGTCCTCCTGGAGTCCTTCACCCCGGGGACCATGAAGAAGTGGGGCCTGAGCTACCCGGAGGTCCGGGAGACGAACCCCGAAGTCATCTATTTCAGCACCTGCAATCAGGGACAGACGGGGCCCCACTCCAGCCAGCCCGGCTTCGGCACCCAGCTTACGGCCCTGTCCGGAATCACCCATATTACCGGCTGGCCGGACCGGGGGCCCGCTTTCCCCTTCGCCGCCCACACCGATTTCGTCTCCCTGCGCTTTGGCTTCGCGGCCATCATCGCCGCCCTGGAGTACCGGGACCGGACGGGCAAGGGCCAGTACCTGGACCTCTCCCAACATGAGGCCTCCCTGCACCTTATGGCCCCGGACATCCTGGACTACGAGGTCAGCGGGAGGGTGGCCGGTCGGATGGGCAACCGCTCCCCCACCGCCGCCCCCCAGGGGGCCTACCGCTGCCGGGGGGACGACGGGTGGTGCGCCCTGTCCGTGGGCGGCGACGAGGAATGGAGCTCCTTCCGCCGGGCCATGGGTGACCCCGCCTGGAGCCGGGAGCCCCGGTTCGCCACCGGGCTGGGCAGGAAGGCCCACGAGGATGAGCTGGATGTCCTGGTCAGCCGGTGGACCCTGGGGTTTCCCGCCGCCGAGACCGCCGAGATACTGCACCGGGCCGGGGTCTCCGCGGGGGTGGTCCAGAGCGGCCGGGATATCCACGATGATCCCCAGCTCAAGGCCCGGGGCTTCTTGAAGAGCCTGGAGCACCCCACCCTGGGGAGTCACATCTACCACCAGGCCCCGTTCCACCTCTCCAGGACGCCCGAGGTGTTAAAGCGGGGCCACTGCCTGGGAGAGCACACGGAGTATGTCCTCACCCAGCTCCTGGGCATGTCCGATGAGGAGTTCACCGAACTCATAGTGGAGGGGGCCCTGGACTGATCC
>JAZFUS010000224.1:0-5926 GCA_036447315.1 Dehalococcoidia bacterium | reverse complement strand
CCCCTGCTGGTAAGGAAGCGGGGCTCCGCTGTACCTCACGCTCCGCAGGGAGTTCAGGTCGCGCCGATCAAGGTCGGGGTGGGAGAACATCCGTACCAGGATGGTGGGCACCGTGACGATGGCCGTGACCCGCTCCCTTTCGATAAGGCGAAGCAGCTCTTCGGGGGCAAAGTCCTCGGCCATGACCAGCTTGGCTCCGGCCATGGGCGCCCCACAGTAACAATCCTCCGCCAGGCCGGAGAAGCCCGGGCAGAAAACACCGATGATGTCATCCCGGGCGATCCGGTGCCTCTTGTTCACCACCCTGGCAGTGAACTGCCGGGGGGCGGCGGCAACCTCGATGCACTTGGGTGGGCCGGTGGTCCCGGTGGTGGTCAGGATGAAGGAGGTCTCAGTGGAGCTCATCTTGGCCTTTGCAAGATGATCTGGAGGGTATCTATCCTCCAGGGGTTGCTCTCCCATGTTCCGGAGTGAGACAGCGCCCGGAGGGACCCGATCCCCCTGGACGATGATGTGTTTCAGGGAAGGGACATCGGAACGGATTTCCTGGACCATCTCGAAGTAATCGAAGCCATGGTGCTGCCAGGGTATGACGATGGCCACCGCCTCGGTGTGGGCCAGGATGGCTTTCACTTCGGCGTGGCGCATGGTGGGCATGATGGAGGCAAAGATAATCCCGGCCTTCTCCCCGGCGGCGCGCAGCGGATAGAGCTCGACGCAGTTGGGCAGTTGCAGCGCCACTATTTGATCACGCTGGATGCCCAGCTCCACCAGTCCCAGGGCCATCCTGTCGATGAGCTGCTTGCCTTCCGCCCAGGTGAGCCTGGCCTCACCCACCACGATGGCTTCCCGCTCAGGGTAAAGCTCGGCATTGCGGTCCCAGTAATCACAGGCCAGCATTGCCTCCCAGTAGCCGTTACCCATGTACTCCTTGACCATCTCCGGGGTGTACCGAACCGGCTTAGCCATCTTGATTACCTCCTTTTACCGGAATTTCACCCTTATGACCTCGGAAACACTTTCTGCCGGCTGAAGGTCGGCCGGGGGACGTGCCAAAGTCAGGGCAAGCCCTGCCCGCACTCGGCGACACCTGAGCAAAAGAGCCCTGCCCCATACCGGCACTTGGGCCGAGCACCGGGACGTCCCTGGGGGCGTCGGCCCGCCGGGGGTTTAGTGGGCCCGGGCGGGAAACCGGACAGTAACGGGCAAATAAATGCCGGCTCTGGCCACGCAGTATTTGATGTAGAAGTCTCCCACCAGGGAGGCCAGGGCCACCGCCGACATAGCCCCCGGGGTAAGGGGCGAGAAATAACTAACGATGCCAAAGGCCACAGGTATTATCAGCCCCACGGCCACCGCCCCCAGGTAAAAGGGCAGGGAGGCCGGCCCCCGCACCAGGTGCCGGATGGACTCGGCGGTGGTCACCCCGGCGCCAGCCATCACCCCCATGTAGAATAACAGCAGGATGGCCGTGGAAAGCACCATCCACAATTCCAACGCTTTTGCCGACTCGAGGTCCATGGCCCTGCCCTGGATGGCGGAGGCTACGAAGAGCACGGCCAAGCCTCCCCGCAGGCCGTAGGCAATGTAGAGAGGAGGCAACAGCGGGGTGTTCCAGAAAGGGATAGCCTTGGCTACGGCATACACGAAGCCCTTATAGACAAAGATGCCGGCCGTGGCTATGAGGGAGATGACCAGCAGGGCCTGGCCCAGCCCGCTGTCCCCGTTCCAGGGCAACCCCGGGAAGTAGCCCGGCAGCAGATAGAGCAGGGCAGTCAGAAGGAAGAGGCTTATGGACAGCAGCCCCCGGCTTATCCACGAGGTCTGGGGCATCCTTACAATCCGCCAGAAGCGGAGGGGCTTGCCCAGAAACAGCAAATGGGCTACGGCCCCGCCGGCTACCAGCACCCAACCGATGGCCAGGCCCCAGTTGAGGCCCAGCAGCCAGGCGAAGAGCCAGGTTCCCGCTCCGGCCCCGGACAGGAAATGGGCAGTGACCAGGAGCAGTCCCCGCTTATCCACCCACTCCCGCTGAGGCCGGAAGGTGGACTTCAGGTCCTCGGTCAGCTTATCAAAGGGATCTACCAGCAATGGCATGATAACCTCCTACGATGGCAGATAGTAAACTGATGGATCCGTCCCTAGCTGGGAGTGGAGCTGATAACCGCCCCTGTCCCGGACCAACATAGCCACCTCGCTAAATGGGTCCTCCAGGTCGCCGAAGAACCGGGCATGGGACGGACAGGAGGCGGCACAGGCGGGCTCCTGCCCGGCGGCCAGCCGGTCCTGGCAAAAGTCGCACTTTTCCACAACCCCGGTGGGATGGTTGCGATAACCCCACTCCTCGTAGGGGGTGAGGCCCTGGCCGGGAAAGTAACTTCTGACCTTGGCATGATAGTACCTGGCACCATAGGGGCAGGCCATCATGCAGTAGCGGCAGCCCACGCATTTTTTGTCATCTATTTCCACGATGCCATCGGGCCGCTGTGAGGTAGCCCCGGAAGGGCAGACCTCCTGGCAGGGGGGACTGGCGCAATGCATGCACAGCATGGGGATGGACGCCCGTCTGACGTTGGGGAATTCCCCTATTTCCTCCTTGGAGACCCGGGCGTAGAGGATGCCTGGGGGAGTGGCGTTTTCCATCTTGCAGGAAATCTGGCAGCCGTAACAACCAATGCACCTCTTCAGGTCTATGACCATCCCGTATCTCATGGTTGTGACGCCTCCTTGTATATCTTCACCTTAACGCATAGGTCCTGATTAAAACTCACTGTATCCGTGTCCTCAAAGGTAAGAGGCAACAGCCATTCGAAGTTAACTCCCTTGCCCTCCTGGGTGGCCACGGGCAGGCCCTTGGCCCAGTGTCCACCGCTGCCGGCGACGGCAATGACCTCAGGATGAAGGCCCTGCGCCAGCTTGGCCTGGCCCCGCACACTTTTGCCAGTCGCCTCCGATTCCACCATCACCCAGTCACCATCCCGGATGCCCTTGCCGGCAGCGGTCTGGGTATTGATGTTGATACGGAAATTGTACGGATCCATCTTGGATATCTCGTCCAGCATGGGGTTGTTGCCCGTGTAGGTGAAGGCATGGAACGGGGCCCGGAAATAGATGGCGAACAGGTCGAAATCGGGATTGGTACTCTCATGGGAGCGGCATGGCTTCCAGTCGGGAAGGGGCTGGAAGTCCCCGGTATCGAAGGGGATGCCCGTCTCCTGCTTGATCTTCTCTACCTCTTGGCCGACGCGGGGGAAGAACTCGAAATAGATGGGCACACGGACAGGCATAAAGGGCCGCCAGTAGACCTCCTCCACCTTCTTGGGCCAGGTGAGGATACTGTTCTCCCTGAACCAGTCCACCCCGTACTTGGCCCCGTACCAGGCCTTATACCTGCGGTCCACGACCTCCTCCCAGGTATACTGCCGTTCCGGGTCCAGGGCATATTCCCCCTCGAGATGGTGCATCATATTGAGCACCATGTAGAGGTCCTGGCGCATGTCCAGTCTCTCCGCCAGTTCCAGGGTCACGCTCTCGAACTGGCGGCGCTGGTGGAGGGGTTGGACCACGGGCTGGCGCAGGTGATAGGCCCACGCGCCGGTGGGGGGGCCGCTGCACATCCAGTCGGTGTCGGTGTCCAGTCTCTCCAGATAGCAGGCATCGGGAAGAAGCAGGTCGGCCAGCTCCGATGATTCATCCGGGAAGAGGCCGTAGTTAATGATGTACAGGTCCTTGAAGGCCCGGGAGACCAGGTCCGGGTCAGCGGTGGTCATGGGGAAATTGGAGCAGGCATTGAGCACTACCTCTATCTTGTAGTCGAGGCCGTACTTCTCCGGATCCGCCATAACCAGGGGGGGGAAAGAGGTGCTGCCCGGCAGAGGCACACACTCGATCAGGGTCACCGTCTCCGGCTTGCGGGCCGGACGGGGAGGATAGGGGTTATAGCTGGCGACCGGCCAGGCGAAAGTATCCAGGACCATGAGGCCGTCCGGCCCCACCTTGGGTCCCCAATGGGGGATCCCTGTCTCGGGGTTGCCCAGGGAGCGGGCATGGGTCCCCAGTGTAGCCCCTGGTACCGCCGAGGCCCCCACCACCTCCCGGAGCAGCTCGGCGGCCATGGCCGCGAGGGCCGCGTGGCGGTGCCCCTGGGAGCCCTTGAAGTAGCCCACTACCACCGGCCGGTAGGGCAGGGTTTTTCCTTCCAGCGTGATAGTACTGCCGATACAGGCGGCCTCCCCGAACTCCCTGGCCAGCCGGGTTATGGTTTGGGGGGGGACCGTAGTTTTTGAGGAAACCCTCTCCGGTGTGTACGTCTTCACCTTCTCCTTGTGGAGCATGAAGGCGGGCTGGCATGCGGTGTCCCCCAGGGTATAGCTGCCTTCCAGGGCGAAGTCCTGGACGCTGGGGTCATCGTAGGCCTTGGCCCGGCCCTCACCGGCGTCCCACACCTGCACTGTGCCCTTTTCGTCCCGAACGTAGCAGCCATCGGGGCCGATGAGGTAGGGGGCATTGGTATGGTGCTTCAGGCTTTCCGCGTCGTAGAGGCCGTATTCATTGATAAGCAGGTTTATCATGCCCAGCACCAGAGCTGTATCGGTGCCGGGACGGATGGGCACCCACTCGTCGGCCTTCTCGGCGGCCATGCCCATCCAGGGATCGATGACCACATGTTTCATGCCCTTGACCCGGGCGTCAGCCATTCGCTGGGTCATGGCGACGTTGGCGTAATGGGCACCGAAACCCGCCGGGGTGCCGAAATTCAGGAAATACTTGCAGTGGTCTGCATCCGGGTTCCAGGCCCAGGCGTGGTGCACCATAGCCGCCATGATGTGCTCCCCGGCGCCGCAGTGGGTGCCCGCCCCCGAGTTCCAGCTATTGGGGGTGCCGAAGGCCATGGCGAACGACAGCAGCTGGCGATACAGGCTCAGATTGGTCACCGAGCCGATGGCCAGGAGCTTTCTGGGGTCCTCCTGCCGCACCTTGCGCAGCTTCTCGGTTACGATGTCCAGGGCCTCGTCCCAGCTTATGGGGACCCACTTGGGGTCAATACCTCTTCCCTTCTCCGGGTTGGTGCGCTTGAGGGGGGTATTGATCCGGTTGGGGTCATAAAGCATCATGATGCCGGATAGCCCCTTGGGACAGATTCGACCATTGGTGGAGGGGCAATCGGGGTTACCCTCAATCTTGATGACCACCCCATTCACCCGGTGGACACGGATGGCACAACAGCTATAGCACAGGGCACAGGTCGTGTCGATCCACACATCTTCCTTTATCTCTACCTCAGCTCCGCCGGCTACCTCGTGCATCACGAAGACGTCTACCTCCCGGCCTCCATCTTCGATCTTGTGATCTAAGCTGTCCACCACCTTGCCACCCACCGCGATCCTCACCCCGCTCTGCAGGCTGCCGTCGCCCCGGAGGAGCCGTTCCCGCACCCGATCTCCATACCTTTCTGTCAGCGCTTGAATGAGGTCGGCCAGATTGGCCCCAACGGGGAGGTTGAATTGGGCCCGCCCCTCATTGACAATGTCTCGAAAGTACCCGTAAAACCTAACGGCGGTCTCCATAGCGCCACCCCCTTGATCGTATTCGTCGGCCCGGGCCACCGGCGGCCCACCCCCGGAAAAGCGGGACGGGTCACACCATAAGATGGGCCCTCTTCACTTCGGGGTTCTCCTCCAGGTCAGCAAAGGTACCGGAGAACTTGATCTGCCCTTTATCTATCACATATACCCGGTCCCCCAACCGGCCGGCGAACCCAAGGTTCTGTTCCGATAGCAGGATGGTTAGGCCCTCACGCTTCAGGGCCAGGACCTGATCTATCAGGGCCCGCACCACCAGGGGGGCCAGGCCTTCCGACGGCTCATCCAGGAGGAGAAGCTGGGGATTTCCCATCATGGTGCGGGCGATAGTGAGCATCTGCTGC
>JAZFUS010000223.1:0-2399 GCA_036447315.1 Dehalococcoidia bacterium | reverse complement strand
TGGTGGCCGTGGCCGTGGGGGCCCTGCTGGCGGCGGGCGGCGCCACCGTATATGCCTCTCAGAGGAGCTTACCCGATGATGCCCTCTACCCGGTAAAGATCGGGGTGGAAAACCTCCAGCTCGCCTTCACCCCGGGGCCCGGGTCCAGGGCGAGCTTACATCTGAAACTGGCCCAGCGCCGCACCGGGGAAGTAGTTGCCCAGTCCCGCCGCCAGCGCGACCTGAGCCCCTCCGCCCTGGGGGCTGTGGCCGCACAGATCGACGCCGCCATCAGGGAGATAGGCAAAATACCCCCGGAGGACGCCCTGGCCTACCTTAGCCGGCTGTCCAGGTCCACCCTCGACCAGCAGGCGAGGCTGGGCTCGGTCCTGGAAGCGTCACCTGAGGCCGGGCAGCCGGCACTACGGCAGGCCCTGGCCGCCACCCGTCGGGGCACCCTGATAGGCCGCGTGGCCTATGGCAATCCGGCCCTGTTGTACACCCTCCCCTCCGTGCTGGACGAGGGAATAGAGGCGGGCCACTTCCAGCTTGAGGGGACCCTGCTGGGCGCTGAAGGGGGGACCTGGAACCTGGGCGGGCTCCTGATGGAAAACGTGAACTCATACCAAGAGGCCCCTCCCCCGGGGAGCAGGGTCGAGATAGAGGGGATCGTCCGGGGCGACGAGATTTTTATCGGCAAGATCGAACTGGAAATCGGGGAAAGCGACCGGGTCAAGGTCGAGGGCATCTTTGGTGGTGACAGCCCTGATGGAGCCGTCTGGTTTATCGGCGGCATCCCGGTGCTCACACCCCAGGGCGTGGCGCCCCCCCCTGTGGGAGAGCGGGTGGAGCTTGAGGGGGCGGTCCGCGGCGGCATGTTTATCGTTTCCGGCCTGGAAAGTGAGAGGAACGGGGAGGGAGAGCTGGCCGTCGCCGGAAGCATCCTCCGGGTGGACCCCGGCCAGGGGACCGTAGCCATTGAGATTGCCGCTAACGAGGTCGTCATCAACCTGAGCGGAGCGGAAATCACGGACAGCGAGGGACAGCCCCTTACCCTTTCCGATCTGGAGTCGCTGGCGGCCCCGGGTCAGGACATCAAGGTTGAAAAGTTGAGCGAGAAGGGGGGCCTCCTCTTTGCCGGAGAGGCCTACGTGGATATTGAGCAGGATTCGGACGATGGCGAAGAGGATGATGACGGTGGGGGGCAGAGTGGTGGCGAGGCGGACAGCCCCGATGGGGATTCGGACGACGGCGAGGCGGACAGCCCCGAGGAGGATTCGGACGACGGCGAGGCGGACAGCCCCGATGAGGGTTCGGACGACGGCGAGGCGGACAGCCCCGATGGGGATTCGGGCGACGGCGAGGCGGACAGCCCCGATGAGGGTTCGGACGACGGCCAGGTGGATGGTGCCGGCGAGGTGCGGGGTGGCGCCCAATGGTCCGAAGTACATGAGGCGTCGGATGAAACTGGTGCCGATGGTGCCGATGATGCCGATGATGACGACGAGGACGCCGAGGATGATGAGGACGACGGGGACGACGGGGACGACGATGAGGATGAGGATGACGGGGACGACGAGGACGATGAGGGTGATGATGAGGATGACGGGGACGATTAGGGGTGCGCCCATTGTTCGGCCCGGGGAGGACTAGGGTGGATGGCAGAAGAGACAGAGGTCATTGGTGCGCCCGGCGTGGTTTGGGGGAAACGGAACGATGGACGTCCCGCCGTGGCATAAAAGGCAGTCTTCATTTCCGGCTATTGAATGGGGCAGGGCCGGGGCCGGTGGCGGCGTTGACGGCGGCGGAGCGGACACCGGTAACGCTTCATGGCAGAGGAGGCAGAGGTCATTGGTGCGCCCGCCGTGGCCCAGGTTAAACGGCATGGGTGCCGACGTGCCGTGGCACAAAAGGCAGTCATTCAGCCCTATCACCGTATGCAGTATAGCGGGGGCGGGATCGGACGTGGAGGTGGGCTGGGGGTCCGGGTCCGGGTCCGGCTGGTGACAGGCGGCGCAGGTCTCATTGGTGGTCCAGGGGTGGTCCTGGGAAAAGGCCAGGGGCGCCGATGGGCCGTGGCAGACCAGGCAGTCATCCAGCCCGTCGAGGGCGTGGATTATGGACAGGGCCGGCTCGGATAACGATTCGGGCATGGGGGCGGGCTGGGGATCCGGCTGGTGGCAGGCGGCGCAGGTCTCAAGGGTGCTCCAGGGGTGGTCCTGGGGGATGGCCAGGGGCGCCGACTCACCGTGGCAGACCAGGCAGTCATCGAGCCCCTGGAGGGTGTGGATTATGGACAGGGCCGGCTCGGACACCGATTCGGGCATGGGGATGGGCTGGGGGTCCGGCTGGTGGCAGGCGGAACAGGTCTCGTTGGTGCTCCAGGGGTGGTCTGAGGGTATGGCCTGAGGCGCCGAATC
>JAZFUS010000222.1:0-2591 GCA_036447315.1 Dehalococcoidia bacterium | reverse complement strand
ATGAGGGGTCACGACGTGTCCCTGTACGAGAGAGAGTCCAGCCTGGGGGGGCAGGTGGCGCTGGCCGGGAAAACCCCCCACCGGGAGGAGATGGCCAATATTGTCACCTATCTCTCCACACAGCTGGAGAAGCTGGGAGTCAAGGTATTCCTTGAGACCGAGGTCACGCCGGAGCTGTTCAGGGAGCTAAAGCCCCAGGCCGTGATCCTGGCCGCCGGCTCCACGACCATCCTCCCCGAAATCCCGGGCGCCGGGCAGGACCATGTGGTAAGGCTCGACGATGCCCTGTCGGGGAAAGTCGAGGTGGGGCAGCGGGTGGTGATATGGGGTGGACGGCAGGCCGGGGTCCAGCTGGCCGAGCTCCTGCACGCCCAGGGACGATCGGTGACCATCGTGGAGGAGGGAACCAAGGTCTGCAGGGATAGTGTCACCGCCGAAACCCTGGGCTTCCGGCGAAGGCTCAAGGAGAGCAGTATCGACGTCCTGGTAAAGACCAGGATAACCGGCATAGGGCCCGCAGAGGTCCGGGTCTTGGACAAAGCGGGGGTGGAACGGACCGTGCCCGCCGACACCGTGGTGGTGGCCGGACGGAGACGGAAGAATGATGAACTGGCGGAAGCCCTGAAGGGAGAGCGCAGCGAGGTCTATGCCATCGGTGACTGCCTGGCTCCCCGAAGGGTCCGGGCCGCCATCAATGAGGGGTTCAGGGCCGCTCTCCGGATATAAACGCCCGGGGCGCCCGGCTCAGTATTTCTTGACCTTATATACCCGGCAAAGCAGGCCCCTCAGGGGCCAGCCGCCGCTGCTGGGGTTACAGGCGTCCGGGTCATCATCGGTAACGACATTGATATTCGACTCCCACACGCCCCGGAGCCAGGGCTCCTCCCCCGGCTCCTCCGGGAACCACCAGCCGTGCTCGGCGTTGACCACCCGGGGGTCTATGCCCGTAAAATGCTGGCACTTCTGCCTCATCCTCCCCCGGGGTGTCTCGATCCACATCCAGTCGCCGTCCCCTATCCCCAGCTCCCCGGCGGTCCGGGGATGAAGCTGGGCTATGGGGTTGGGGTGCTTCCGGCGCAGGGACTCCACCTGACGGTGCTCCGAGTGGTACATGGGGAGAAACCGCCCGCCGGTGGTGAGCACCAGGGGATATTCGCCGGTCAGCTCCGGGGTGCTCACGGGGCTCTCCCCGGGCTCCGCGTAGCGGGGCAGGGGATCGCGCCCCAATTTCTCAAGGATAGTCGAGTACAGCTCAATCTTGCCGGTGGGTGTGCCAAAACCCAACTTCTCATACTTTTTATATTCCGCCGGCATGGAGTCGTGGCCCCCCTTCTCGACCATGAACTCCTTCAGGGTGTATCCGGTGGGCGCCAGGCGGTAGTCACAGACCTCCTCCAGGTCCTTCCAGGGCCACTGCTCCTCCTGCCCCAGCCGGATGCCCAACCCCCGCCACAGGTCGAAGTCCGTCCTCCGGTCATACTCCCCCTCTTTGCCGGGGGGAAAGGCGGCTTCACCCGCGTCCACAGCGCTTATGGTGTCCTGCCCGCAGGCAACCGTAGGCCTCTCCAGCCACGAGGCCGCCGGCAGCACATAGTCGGCCAGCTCCGCGCTGGGCGTCATCCAGAAGTCCATGACCACGTACATGTCCAGGGCCTTGAGCGCCCGGTAGACCATTTTGGTGTTGGGCATGGTGACCATTGGATTGCTGGAGAGGGTTATCATGGCCTTGACCGGATAGGGCTCGCCGGTGGTTATGGCCCGCAGCACTGTGGGGCCGTGGGCATAGCAGTTGTGGCTGCGCCCGAAGGGCTTACCCCATACTCTGGCTACATTCTCGCTGATGAGCTCGTAGCCGGCCCAGGAGATGAAGGGGAACCGCTCGCCCCCCAGGGCCTTCCTTTTCTGCTTCTCCGGCAGCGCGTCATTGAGCTCCATCTCGAACTCGGGAACGATATGGGGGTTGGTGGGCCGGATCACGTCCCCACCCCTCACATCCAGGTTTCCGGTGATGGCCGGCAGGATGAACCGGGCCTGCAGGGCCTCCACATGGTTGGCCAGGTGCTCCAACCCCATGTGGTTATATGATGCCGCCGGTTTGCTGCCGGCATAGAGCCGGGCCGCCTCCCTGATCTTTTCCGCCGGCACCCAGGAGATCTCCTCCACCTTTTCCGGCCGGTACTCACCGGCCCTCTCGGCCAGGTCGTTGAACCCGTGGCACCACTTCTCGACAAACTCCTTGTCGTACAGCCCCTCCTCGATGATGACGTGTATCATGCTCAGGAGGAGGGCGCAATCGGTTCCCGGCCGGGGCTGAAGCCAGATGTCCGCCTTTTGAGCCGGTACCGTGCGCCGGGGGTCGATGACGATGAGCTTGGAACCGGCCTTCATGGTGTCCAGCATTCGAAGCCACAGCGCCGTGTGGGCCTCGGCTGGATTGGAGCCCATGATGAGGATGCACCTGGTGATGCCGGGCCGGACCCCCGGGGCGTTGGCCGGCCAGCCCACGGTGGCCGCCGCCACCATATTGGAGATGCCCCAGCAGATGTGCCCCTGCCCGATGTGGTTGGGACTGCCCAGCAGATTGAAAAAAC
>JAZFUS010000221.1:0-3729 GCA_036447315.1 Dehalococcoidia bacterium | reverse complement strand
CCGCCTTCCCCCGTCCGGGAGGTTCAGAAAACCGTGGAACCCGTGGCCCAGGAGGCTTCAGTAACGGAGGCCCAGCCGTCCCCCGTCCAAGATGCTGAGAAAGTACCGGTGCCCGAGACCGTGGCCCGGCAGCCGGGGGCCCAGCCACTCCCCGTCAAGGAAGTTGATAAAGGCCCGGTGCCCGAGACCGTGGGCCGGCAGCGCCGGCAGCCGGATTCCCAATCTCCCCCCCCCGAGCCCGCGGCTCAAGACGGTGAAGGGGTCACTGTGGAGCGCCTGCGGCAGGAGTGGAGGGGGTTCGTGGATACCCTCCGGGGAGAGGGGTCCGGGGGAAACCTCGATGCTTTGCTCCGCAATGCCTGTGAACCCGTGTCCCTGGAGGGCGATATCCTGAAGCTGGGCTTCTACCATAATTTTCACCGGGAGAAGATGGAGGACCCCAAGTACCGCTTCCTGGTGGAGAAGAAGTTAAGCCAGATATATGGCGTTTCCTACCGGATAGAGTGTACTATGGTGGAGCGAAAGAAGGAGGCCCGGCCCGAAGGGCACCTCATCGATGCCGCCCTGGAGACGGGGGCCCGGATAATCAGCGTGGAGGAGAAATGAACAAAAAAATTTTCCTGCGCCAGGCCCAGGAGATGGCGGCAAAGCTGACCAAGGCCCAGGAGGAGATGGAGGACCTGACGGTAGAGGCCTCTTCGGGTGGTGGGGCGGTAAGGGTGGTCCTCAGCGGTAAGCTTGAGGTCCTGGAGGTACATATCTCCCCCGATGCCGTCGACCCCGAGGATGTCGAGCTTCTTCAGGACCTGGTGATGACCGCCGTGAATGAGGCGGTCCAGAAGGCCCAGGAGTTAGCTCAGAGCCGCATGGGCGACCTTACCGGGGGCCTCAATATACCCGGTCTTATGTGATCGGCAAGGAGACCCGCTCTTGTATATCGGTCCCATTCCTACCGCACAACCCGTCTCCCGCCTCATCGAGGAGCTTCACCGGCTGCCCGGCATCGGCCCCAGGGGCGCTCAACGGCTGGCCTTCCATCTCCTCCGCGCCTCCCATGAGCAGGCCCAGGCCCTGGCCGAGGCTATCCTGGCGGTGAAGGAGAAGATAGTCCTCTGCTCCCACTGCCAGAACATCACCGAAACCGACCCCTGCCTGCTCTGCCGGGACCAGGAGCGGGAGCTGGGGCGGATATGTGTGGTCGAGGAGCCCATGGACATCCTGGCCCTGGAGCGTGCCGGGGGGTATACGGGGGTGTACCATGTGCTCCACGGCTCTATCTCCCCCATGGACGGCATCGGCCCCGATGAGCTGAAGATAAAGGAGTTCCTGGACCGCTTGAAGTCGGGCACGGTGACCGAGGTCATCCTGGCCACCAACCCCAATCTGGAGGGCGAGGCCACCGCCATGTATCTCCACGGCCTCATCTCTCCCCTGGGCATCAGGGTGACCCGCCTGGCCCGGGGCCTTCCCTTCGGCAGCGACCTGGAGTATGCCGACGAGGTAACCCTGAGCAGGGCCCTGGAGGGCCGTCAGGAAATGTAGTTCGGGTCCTGGAGATTTTCTTGGAGGGCATGAAAAGTATGGAAAGACAGCTTGAACGAAAACGGGAAGCGGAGCCCGTCAGGCGGTCCCAGGCCATCGAGAGGTGGTGGCAGCGGCTGGAGGAGGCGCGCCGGCAGGCCCAGACCCTGCCCCGGGTGGTGAAGTTCGAGGACCGGCCCTGGGTCCAGAATGCCCAGACCTTCGTAAAAAACTATACCGGCCGTACCGGCCTGGCGGGGAGGCTCACCCGCCTGCCCATCAACAACCTCGACCTCAATGAGCAGATCATCGCGCCCGGCTCCAAGTCCGGGAAGCACCGCCACTATACGGAGGCGCTTTTCTTCATCATCGAGGGCGAGGGCTATGAGATGCACGATGAGGTCAAGTATCCCTGGAAGGCCGGGGATATCATGGGCGTCCCCACCTACTGCATCCACCAGCACTTTAACCCCACCGACACTCCCGCCCGGTTTTTCTTCTGCATCCCCAATGTTTTCGAGGCTATGGGCATCGGCACGGTGGAGCAGATAGAGCTGCATGAGAACTACCGGCCTCCGGAGGGGGCCCAGACCCTCTATGGGCCGTCGGGGGAGGTCACCGGCTACAAGACCCCCGAGGGCAATGAGTTCCGCTTCGGCGCCGTGGACCTGGAGCTCCAAAAGGTCATGGAGGGGAAAAAGGGCCGTTCCCCGGGGGGGGAGCCCAGGAACACCTACGACCTGGATATCAGGACCCTGGAGGAGGAGGTCCAGTGGCGCATGAGCGTGCCCCATGTGGTCAAGGGGGACGAGCGCCCCTGGGAGGATACCCGGATGGGCCGAATCAAGTACCTGGTCCACCCCACCCTGACCTCGGGGCTCCGGCTCTTCGAGGCCTATATTCAGGAGCTGCCCCCGGGGGGCAGCTCCGGCCGGCACCGCCACGTGGGCGAGGAGGTGCACAAGATCCTGGAGGGGTCGGGATACGATATCCACGACGGGACCAGGTGGGACTGGGAGGCCGAGGACCTGGTGTGCATCCCGGTCAACACGGTGCACCAGCATTTCAACACGGACCCCCACCGGCCCGCCCGCTTTCTCTCGGTCCAGTCCCGGCTCTACCGCTACATGGGACACGGCGGCGTGGAACACCTGGAGGATACCCCCACCTGGGGGCCGTAGGGGTGGCGGCCCGGCCCTGTTCGACGGACCATGAGCAAGGCTAGACTCTATAATACCGAGGCCGTGGTTATCCACCGCAGCAAGCTGGGTGAGGCGGACTATATACTCACCCTCTATACCCCCCACCTGGGTAAACTCTCGGCGGTGGCCAAGGGGGTGCGCCGCCCCAGGAGCAAGCTGGGGGGGCACGTGGAGCTTCTGACCCACTCCCAGGTCCTCCTGGCCCGGGGCAGGAACCTGGACACCCTGACTCAGGGCCAGACCATCCACAGCTTCCTTCCCCTGCGGGAGGACCTGGAGCGCGTTTCCCGGGGCCTGTACGTCGCCGAGCTGGTGCACCGCTTCACCGAGGAGCACCTGGAGAACTTTCCCCTTTTCCAGCTTCTGGTGGGTACCCTGGAGTGGCTGGGCCGGCCCGGGGCGGGGGACCTGGTGCTTCGCTATTTCGAGGTCCGTATCCTCGATGTCCTGGGCTACCGCCCCCAGCTCTCAACGTGCGTGGGCTGCGGCTCGAAGCTCAAGCCCACCCTCAATTTCTTCAGCTCCGCCTCGGGCGGTGTCCTCTGCCCGGATTGCGGCCCGGGCGAGCCCCAGGCCCGGACCATGTCCGTGGCCGCCCTCAAGGTGCTGCGCCTGTTTCAGGGGGCCGACCGCGACCTGGCCTCTCGGGTGAAACTGAATGCTCAGCTCTCCCTGGAGATGAAGCTCCTCCTGCGAGGGTACATAAGCTATCTGCTGGAGCGGGAGGTTAAATCGGCGGCCTGGCTGGACAGGTTGGACCGGAAAGCCGACCCCGGTTACTCTTTACAATCCGGTAAATATGTTTTATAATGTAACTTCACTTAGGGAAGATTGACTGAGGGTTTCTCCGACTCTCAGTTTTTTTTCAGGTGTTGTGTCCCCCCGCAAAATCGAAGGTTCTGAGGGGTCTAGTAGGGCTGGGGAGGGATCAAGATGCCCCATCAAAGCGAGATTCTGCTCACTCCGGATGGCCTGAATAAGATGAAGGCTGAGCTGGAGCACCTGC
>JAZFUS010000220.1:0-5528 GCA_036447315.1 Dehalococcoidia bacterium | reverse complement strand
CCACCACCCCTTCGGCATTCGCCGTAAGCTGCCCTATCTCCTCCGGGGTGATATCGTCCAGGTGGATGCCGGCGATGGCGCACACCGGCTTCCGGGTGGCCTTGCCTATCAGGTAGGCTGCCCTCTGGGCCACGGCGTCGTCCTTGTGGCCCGGGAGGGTGATGGTGGATACCGACACCCGGCCCGACTCCCCATCGAACTGGGCCACGGCCACGGCCCCCAGGTGGGCAAAATCGTTATAGAGACGGACCACCAGGTCGTCGCCCACCCTGTGAGCATCCAGTGAGACCTTTGTTCTCCCCTCCCCACCCTCATGATGCCAGTCGGGCCGCTTCATTTCTTGGCGGGGGCGGGGGCTGTTCCCGACCAGGGGACGTAGAGGTCATGCTCGATGTCCAGCTGGTCGAGTATCCTTCCCACCGTATGGTCCACGATGTGCTCTATGGCGGTGGGTCTGTGATAGAAGCTGGGGACGGGGGGCAGGATGGTGGCCCCCATCTCGGTGAGCTGCACCATGTTTCTCAGGTGGCCCAGGTGAAGGGGGGTCTCCCTGACCACCACGATCAGTGGTTTCCTCTCCTTCAGGGTGACATCGCCGGCCCGGACTATGAGGTTTTCGGCGTAAGAGTGGGCCAGGGCGGACAGGGTCTTCATGGAGCAGGGGACCACCACCATGCCCTGACGGCGGAAGGAGCCCGAGGCCAGGGTGGCCCCCACATCGGACGGGTCGTAGCAGACATCGGCGAACTTCTTTACGTCCGCCACTTTGTATTTGGTCTCGTGCTCGATGGTCCTCTCCCCCAGCCGGGAGATGATAAGGTGGACCTCCACCCCTTTGTTGCGAGACAAGTACTCCAGGAGCCTCACGCTATACGGCGCCCCCGAGGCACCGCTGATGCCGATAATCACTATCTTAGCCAAGATCTCTCCTTCCTGCATATCCCATGGTAATCTTTATCATGGCAGGAGCCTTTTTGTCAAGGATACCGGGGCGTGGTAGCAGGGTTTTTTAAGAGCTGTCAACACCCTATCTAAATCCCGATTGAAGCTAGCCATATCTGGTCAGTAGTAGGGGGGTTCGCCAAAGGCGAACCCCCCACCGCTTCGGAGCCTTTACTCCCTAGCTCCCACAAAGACGGGCCTTGACATCGTCAGGGATGCCAACCACATGGTGTAGGTGAAGCCGCCGGGGATACTTCCAAGGCCAATGAGCCCGGATGTCCTGCTAGCTCCCACCCTGTCCCGGCGCGGGCACCACTCCTATCTGCTGCATCCATCCCAGCATGTCCATCGCCAGCCATGACTCAATCATCTTGCCTCCCCGGTAGCGCTGTAGGCTCATGCCTTGGACGGATATTTGCTTGCCTGTGGGAGGTATACCAACCCATTCCCCTCTGTGCGTGCCGGTGACTGTCCAGCGGGAGACCACCTTGTCGCCCTCGGCAACCTGGTCCTCAATCTCGAAATGCATGTCCGGGTAGCCTGTCCGGTGAATGGAGATGGCCTGCTTGACGCCCTCGAAATCGCCCGTGATGCCCGGCGGAGGGTTGTGGACCACCAGGTCGGGCGATGCCAGTTCCTTGTAGGACGCTACACTACCCTGGTTCCACACCTCCTCAAACCAGCGTCGGTCTATAGCCTTGTTCTCTTCGGACATCGCTTCCTCCTCTTTATCCGAGATTTCCCATATCAACTCGCAATGAGGCAACCCCTATCGTTTAGGCCACGGATTATATTCCCATGTCGCCCAGTTGTCCTGCTAGCTCCCACCTTGTCCCGGCGTCGGCACAACGCCAAGCTGCTGCATCATGCCCAGCATGTCCGCCTGTAACCAGTTCTCCACTATCTTGCCGCCAGCGATGCGGTGGATGGCGATAGCCATCATTGTCAGTTGCTTGCCTGTAGGGGGTATGCCCATAAACTCGCCTTTGTGGGTGCCCCTACCTGTGAACCGCACCACCACTTTGTCCCCCTCAGCGATTATATCCTCAATAGTGGGATTCCAGTCAGGGAAGGCAGCTCTGACCACAGTGGCGAACTGTTTCACACCCTGGAGGTCAGGCGACACGTCAGGCATGGGAGTGTGGTCGACATAGTTGGTAGCGACAAGCTCGTCTACTGCAGCTAGGTTCCCCTTGGTCCACACCTCTTCCATGAACCGGCGCTCGATGGTCTTGTTCTCTTCTACCGACATTTGAATATCCTCCTTGTGTGTTATTACCCGGGATTTCATCTAGCCGGGATTTCCCATTTCAACTCGCAACAAGGCAACTCCTATCGCTTAGGGCACGGATTATATGCCCATGTCGCCCGGATGTCAAGCCACGCTGTGATTTCAAACTGACCCACTACCGGGGCGTGGATTGATTTTTCCCGGAGCCTGTGGTACTTTTGGGGCGGCCCATGATAAAAGGAGGTTGGAGATGCCCTTCGATGATATTCGCGGATTCATAGATGCCCTGGACAAGTCCGGGGACCTGGTGCGGGTCACGCGGGAGGTGGACTGGGACCTGGAGGCCGCGGCCGTCAGCCGCCGCGTCTATGAGACCCAGGGCCCGGCCCTTCTGTTCGAAAATATCAAGGATTATCCCAAGGGTTACCGCCTCTTCAACGGAAGCATCGGCACCTATCGGCGGGTGGCCATCGCCATGGGCCTTCGCCCCGATGCCTCCATAGGAGAGATACATGCCGCCTATGAGGAGCGGGAGCAGAAGCCCGTAAAGCCGGTGGTGGTGCAGAAGGCCCCCTGCAAAGATAACATCATGCTGGGGGACGATGTGGACCTCTATAAATTGCCGGCCCCCATGATCCATGAGGGCGATGGCGGCCGTTACATCGGGACCTGGGACATCATCGTAAGCCAGGACCCGGACACGGGCTGGTCCAACTGGGGCATGTACCGCTTCATGATCCACAACCAGAGGGCGCTGGTGGGCTTTCCGGCCCCCTTCAGCCATCTGGCAATGATGCTCCTCAACAAATACGTTCCCGCCGGAAAGCCCATGCCCATGGCCGTGGTGATGGGGGCCGACCCCCTCTGCCATATGGTGGCCACCGCGGGTTACGGGGTGGGTGACGATGAGGCCGACTTCGCCGGGGCCCTGCGCCAGAAGCCGGTGGAGCTGGTCAAGTGCGAGACCAGCGACCTCATGGTGCCCGCGAACTCCGAGATCGTTATCGAGGGCGAGATTATGCCCGACCAGACCGCCCCGGAAGCACCCTTCGGCGAATACCCCGGATATCGGACCGAGGGGGCCAAGCACGGGGCCCTGTGCCGGGTCAAGGCTATCACCTTCCGCAACGACCCGATCCTCACCATGATCAGCCTGGGGGTCCCGGTGGATGACAGCTCGGTGGCGGCGGCCCTGACGGCGGCCATATCCATCAAGAGGCGCCTCAAGCGCCACAATATACCGGTGACCGACGTCTATGCCCCGCCCGAGGGGGTGACCCACCTGGTCATAGTGGGGGTGAAGAAGGGGGGGGCGGACATGGTGAGGCAGATAGGGGAGATAATCACCGCTCGCCGGGCCATGGTGAACAAGGTGATGGTGGTGGATGAGGACGTCGATGTTTTCAATATGGGCGAGGTTATCCATGCCTTTGCCTCAAAGTGCCATCCGGGCCGGGGATTCATCATCCACCAGCTGGAGGATGGGAAGGCCAATATGCTCACTCCGGGCTATGACCGGGAGGAGAGGAGAAGGATGAGGGGGGCGGCGGCCTTTATCGATTCCACCTGGCCGGTGGAGTGGCCCGAGGTTGAGATCCCCATCAAATCGTCGTTCAAGACAATTTACCCCAAGGAGCTACAGGAAAAGGTGCTCCGGGACTGGAAAAAATACGGACTCGACTAGGGTCCGCAGGCTTTAGGAGGATAGAAATGGCCCAGGAATATTCCACCATGGTACACACCCTCGACGACCTGCCCGATGGCGGGGAAACCGAGCTCTTCATTCGAGACCTTACCCCCGGCCCCAGGAAGTACGATTCCCGGCATGTCAGGGCCAAGGTGGCCAGCTCCCTGGACAAATTGCCCGGGGGGGATATTCTCCGCATCAGGTCCCTGGTGGGGGTGATGTTTCCCGAGACCTGGTACATCAAGGTGGTGAAGGATATCCAGGACTACCAGCCGGGACAGCCCTACGAGGATATGACCTCCTGACCTTGAATTAAGCAACAATTTGATGAAAATATGTTGCAAATCCCGGCGGACCGGTCTATACTTTGCTCAGTAATGGGCCCCAATAACGGGTCCCATCGACGGGGGCAAAGGGCATGTCCGGAGACAGGCACGAGGATACCTATAGCACCAGCGAGGTAAAGGCGCTTACCGGCGCCACCTCACGCCAGCTCGACTGGTGGGCCTGGACCGGCCTGATGACCCCCGGCAGCCTCCCCCGCCGCCGGCGCCGCTACACGTTCAGCGACCTCCTCAAGGTACGCATGGTCATCCAACTTCGCCAGCGGGGCTATTCCCTGCCCTTCCTGAGGCGGGTGGTGGAGCGGCTCCGGGGCTATCCCGAGTCTTCCCTCAGGCAGGTCCAACTGGTGGAGGTGGACGGGGAGCTCTATATCTGCCGGGACCAGGAGGAGGTCCAGCGGGCCACCGACGGGCAGCTGGCCTGGTCGGTGATGGCCCTGGGCGAGGCCGCCAAAGGGGCCCGGCGGAAGGGCGTGGGCGTGGTGGTCCTGAAGGGGAAGCACACAAAACCGGGGAGCCGGGGGGCCTGAGGGCGATGGACGGGCCTGTGCTTAAGGTGAGAAAGCTCAAGCCCGGTGCCCGGCTTCCCCTACGGGCCACCGAGGGGGCCACGGGCCTCGACCTTTTCGCCTGCGTCGATGGCGGGGGCACCCTGACCCTGGGGAGGCAGCCCCAGCTGGTGGGCACGGGCATCGCCATAGAGGTGCCCCGGGGCTACGACGTCCAGGTCAGGCCCCGCTCCGGCCTCTCAGCCAGGGGGGTGGGGGTGGCCCTGGGGACCATCGACAGCGATTATCGGGGCGAGGTCCTGGTGACCATGTACCTTTTTGGATCGGATGACTCTTACCCGGTTCATGACGGCGACCGCATAGCCCAACTGGTGATAACCTCCCTGGTGGACATGCCCCTGGCCGAGGTGGAGGAGCTTTCCCCCACCCAGCGGGGCGATGGCGGCCACGGGTCCACCGGGGCCTGATGATAGGGTTTTGAGTAAGGACCTTAGGGTACTTAGTTGCTCTAGGTGCGGGGGCACTGGTGCCTCTGCCCTCAAGGTGTCCCCTTTCGGCCTGAGGATCTGGCGCGAGTGCCCCCGGCACTACCGCTTCCGCTACGTGGACAAGCTGCTGGACCGGTACTCCCGGCCCAAGGCCCATTTCACCATGGGGGACCACGTCCATGCCGTGCTCAAGGACTTCCTGTCTCGGGTACCCCTGCATCAGAGGACGGTGGAAGGGATAGAGGTACTCCTCCGGCAGAAGTGGCGTCGTTTTCGCCACGGTTTCCGGAATGCCGAGGATGAGAAGAGGTGGGCGCAGAAGGCCCT
>JAZFUS010000219.1:0-7046 GCA_036447315.1 Dehalococcoidia bacterium | reverse complement strand
TGTTGAAGCCGGTCCAGCAGGTCGTCGATAATCGCGGGGTCCTCACTCTGGGCCAGACCGTCCAGGGCGGTCGTCTGCACCGACTCATCGGGGTCCTTCAGGCAGACCAGAAACACCCTGTCGAAATTGTACTCCGCATTGTCCTCGGCCATCTCCACCAACTCGCGGGCTATGCGAAGGCGGCGGTCGGCGGCTATGCCCGGCCATGCCGAGTCCAGGAGCTCGACCTCCTCATCGGTCGGGTCGGAGAGGTTGGCCAGTTTGGAGATGCTCAAGGTGCTCCCACCGTCCGCCAGCTCCGCCAGGTATTCCTCCAAAGCCAAAGGGGTGCCCCTCCCTGCCTATTCCTTGCTGGCTACCGAGAGGGCGGAAAAATACAGATGGGGGACCTTCAGGGAGCTCCCCATCCACCGCCCTTCATTGCCAATGGCCACCAGGTTCTTCAAGGCCTCATAGACATTGCCCGAGACCATGGTGTCCTTCACCCGGCCCACGATCTCCCCCCCCTCCACCTTATATCCCAGGAGCACGTTGCCGCTGAAATCACCGCCCAGGACGTTGCCCTGCTCGGCCCCCATGAGCATCTCGATGACCAGCCCCTCCTGCATGTCCCGGACCATGTCCTCGAAGGATACGTCTCCCTCCTCCACCACCAGGGCGCTGATCGATGGGGCCGGCATGCCGCCCCAACCCCGGCTGCCGCTGGAGGTGCTCTGCGCGTGGGCCATCCCGGCGGTCTGGAGGTCATAGAGGAAATTGGCCACCACTCCCCGCTCCGCCAGGGGGGTTTTCCGGCTGGGCATCCCCTCGTCATCCCAGGGGCGGCTGGCCGGGCGGTAAGGGATTGTGGCATCGTCCGTCATGGTGAACTTGCTGTGGAAGACCTGCTCCCCCCGCCGCTGCCCCAGGGGAGAGGCCCCCTGGAGCACCATCCGTCCGTTGAAGGCCATTATCAACGACGTAAACAGTGCGGTGGATGCCCCCATGGGGGTGAAGATAACGGGCATGGACTTGGTGGGGGCCGAGGCCTGGTGGCGGGCCTTCTCCAGCTGCCCGATCACCGTATCCGCCACCGGCTGAAATGACTCGATGGGGTGGCAGGAGCTCTGGCTGTCGCCCACAAAGAGCATGTCGGTGCCCCGGATAAGGGTGCCCTCCAGGCCCATGCTGAACACGCTCTTTTCATAGCTCACGTCCGCGCCCCGGGAGTTGAGGAGCCGGACCGTGGTCACGGCCTTGACCACCCCGGCCTCGCAGAGAAGCTCCGGAGTGTGTTGGCGTACCCGGTCGATGAGGGACTGGCCCAACTCAACCATCTTCTCCGTGGGCACCTCCCGCACCCGGGAATCGAAGACATCGATGGGGGACGGGTCCCGGGTGGCCGGGAGCTCGAAACAGGCCTTGGCCCCGAACTGCGATACCTCCACCGCCCGCCTCACCATGTCCTCCGGGTCCACGGCTCCCCGGGCGGCGGCAAAGCCCAGCTGCCCGTTTCGGGTGATCCGCAGGGACAGGCTCCGGCTCTGCCGGGTGTGGAGCTGCTTGAGGCGGTTGGTCTCGAAGGAGACCGGGGTCTCCTCCCGGGAGACCCAGAAAACCTCCGCCTCCTCGGACTGGCTTCCCGCCAGGGACAGGACCTCTTCCGGGTTCACTTGCCTCCCACCAAACATTTGATTATCCGTATGTGGGGGCTGCCGTTGGATACGGGGAGGGGCATCTGCCCCCCCTTGCCGCAGCCCCCGCCCTGGTTCATATCCAGGTCATCGCCGACGGCGTCTATGTTTTCCATGGTGGTGAATACATTGCCGGTGAGGACCACGGGCCGGATGAGTTCGGCCACTTTCCCCTTCCGGATCATGAAGGCCTCCCCGGCGGAGAAGGTGAACATCTCCATGCTGGTGGTACCGCCATACCAGTTGCGGGCATAGACCCCCTCCTCGATGCCGCTGATCAGGTCCCCGAATGAGACCTGGCCGGGCTCGATGAGGGTGTTGGTCATGCGCACGATGGGGTGGTGCTGGTAGTCGATGGCCCGGGCATTCCCCGTGGGTTTCTCCCCCATTTTGGCCGCGGTCTCCCGGGAGTGGAGCCTCCCCACCAGCACCCCTTCCCGGATGAGATGGGTATTGGTGGCCGGGACCCCTTCGTCGTCGAAGCTATAGCTCCCCCGCAGGTCCGGTATGGCGGCGCCGTCGACGATGTTGAGATGCTTGCCCCCGAACCTCCGGCCCAGGACCATGATCTCTTTTAGTCGTTCGTTTTCATAGACGAAGTCGGATTCCGAGAGATGCCCGAAGGCCTCGTGGACAAAGACGCCGGCCAGAACCGGGTCCAGGACCACGGTGTATTCACCCCCCTTGACCCGGGGGGCGGAGATGAGGTCCACCGCCCGTTGGGACATCTCCGCTACCTTCCCGTGGAGCCCCTCGATGTGGGAGAAGTCGTCCCGGCCCCCCAGGCTCAGCCCCGATTGCTGCACCTCCTCCCCGTCCCGGGCGATGGCGTTGAGGCGAAGGGTAACATCGGTCCGGCTCTGGTCTATGAAGCTGCCGTCGGAGTTGGCCAGGACGACCCTCTTGCTGCCATCGGAGTAGGCGATGACGGAGGTCTGAATCTTGGGGGTGCCCCAGATAATTTCGTTATATTCGTCCAGGAGTTTCTTTTTGGAGGCCAGGGGCATGGTGAGGGGGTCCTTTTTCCCCTTCTTCCCGGCCACGGTCCGCACCGATGGCTCCACCGGGGAAAATTGGCTGGTCTCTTTGCCCACCAGGGAGGCCTGGCTCACCGCCAGCCCCACCTTCCCCGGCAGGTCGTCGAGGTCGTTGAAGCTGACAAAGCCCCATCCACCCCGCACCATGGCCCGGACGTTTCCACCCTGGCTGGTGGTGGTCCCGATGTCCTCCAGCTCCTTGCCCCGGTACTGGATGCGGGTGCTCTGGCTCTCCTCCAGCCGGACCTCAACGTAGTCGGCTTTGTGGCCCTTGAGGGCCTGGGCGAGTTGGTCTCGCAGGGAATCGTCCTGAAGCAAAGAAATCCCTCCAGATTCTAGTCTAGCAGATAATCCGGGGAGGTGTCCACAGGGAGCGGGCGGGGGGCCGGTTCCGGGTGCGGAGTATTGTTTGACAGCCCCTGGCTACAAGTGTATTATTAGCACCTGGGAGCTAAAATGGCCCCGGGTGGCCCACAGGAACGTGTAACCCCCCCATTATCAAATAGGGAGGTTTTTTTTATGGCCTACGATGCCACTAAGATGAAGGACTGGCAGATCGCGGAAGCAGCGGAAGCCAACATGCCAACCCCCGAGGAGTGGCGAGAAAAGCTCGGCCTGCAGAAAGGCGAGCTTATGCCCTACGGCAGACTGAGCAAGCTCGATTTCATGAAGATCATCGAGCGCCTCAAGGATAAGCCCGATGGCAAGTACGTCGAGGTGACCGCTATAACCCCCACGCCGTTTGGAGAGGGCAAGAGCACCACGACCTGCGGCCTCATTGAGGGCCTGGGCAAGCGGGGCAAGAACGTGGGCGGCTGCATCCGCCAGCCCTCGGGCGGGCCCACCATGAACATCAAGGGGACCGCCGCCGGCGGCGGCAATGCGCTCCTTATTCCCATGACCGAGTTCTCCATGGGCCTGACCGGCGATATCAACGATATCACCAACGCCCACAACCTGGCCATGGTGGCCCTGACCGCCAGGATGCAGCACGAGCGAAACTACAATGACGAGCAGCTGGCGAGACTCACCAAGATGCGCCGCCTGGAGGTGGACCCCACCAGGATTGAGATGAGCTGGGTCATGGACTTCTGCGTCCAGGCCCTCCGCAACATCAGCATCGGCCAGGGCGGGCGCATGGACGGCTTCATGATGCAGTCCAAGTTTGCTATCACCGTGAGCTCCGAGCTCATGGCTATTCTGTCCATCGCCCGGGACCTGGCGGACCTGCGGGAGCGGATGGCCAACCTCACTGTGGCCTACAGTAAAGATGGCAAACCCGTTACCTCGGGCGACCTGGAGGTTGCCGGCGCCATGACCGCCTGGATGCGAAATACCATCAACCCCACCCTGGCCACCACCGTGGAGTATCAGCCCCTGATGGTCCATGCCGGCCCCTTCGCCAACATCGCGGTGGGCCAGTCATCCATCATCGCCGACCGCATCGGGCTGAAGATGTTCGACTATCATGTTACCGAGAGCGGTTTTGGCGCGGATATCGGCTTCGAGAAGTTCTGGAACGTCAAGTGCCGCATTAGCGGTCTCAAGCCCCACGTATCGGTGCTTACCACCACCATCCGGGCGCTGAAGATGCACGGCGGCGGCCCCAAGGTGGTGGCCGGACTGGCACTGCCCGAGTCCTATGCCAAGGAGGACCTGGGGCTCCTGGAGAAGGGCCTGCCCAATATGCTCCACCACATCAACACCATCAGGGCATCGGGCATCAACCCGGTGGTGTGCATCAACGTCTTCCACACCGACACCAAGGCGGAGATCGCCCTGGTGCGCAAGGCGGCCGAGGCGGCCGGGGCGCGCTGCGCTGAGTCCACCCATTGGGCCAACGGCGGCGACGGCGCCGTGGAGCTGGCCGATGCGGTGGTGGAGGCCTGCAAGGACGAAAACGACTTCAATTTCCTGTATCCCCTGGAGATGAAGCTGCGGGACCGGGTGGATAAGATCGCCAAGCTGGTCTATGGGGCCGACGGCGTGGACTGGGCCCCCGAGGCTTTGGCCAAGGCCAAGACGTTTGAGGCCGATGCTCAGTATGACGAATACACCACCATGATGGTGAAGACCCACCTCAGCCTCACCCAAGATCCCACCATCAAGGGAGCCCCCAAGGGGTGGACGCTGCCCATTCGCGACGTGCTGATTTACTCCGGGGCCAAATTCCTCTGTCCCTGCGCCGGGGCCATCACCCTGATGCCGGGGACCAGTTCCAACCCGGCCTTCAAAAAAGTGGATGTGGATACCAGCAGCGGCAAGGTGCAGGGCCTCTTTTAGGGTCCACCACACCAATAAAAAAAAGAGGGGCTGCCCGAAAGGGCAGCCCCTCTTTGTATCTTGCCGGGATATTTATACCTCCCTTGGGCTTATAAAAAGGGGGACCCCGCTACTCCGCGGCCTTCACGGTGTTTACCAGGAGCATGGTGATGGTCATGGGGCCCACCCCACCGGGCACCGGGGTGATGGCCGAGGCCTTCTCTTTCACCGCCTCGAAGTCCACGTCCCCCACCAGGCGGAACCCGCTCTTCTTGGTGGCATCCTCCACCCGGTTGACCCCCACATCGATGACCACCACGCCCTCCTTGACCATATCCGCCGTGATCATCCGAGGCCGGCCGGTGGCGGCAATGAGGATATCGGCCTGGCGGGTGAAGCTGGGCATGTCTTTAGTACCCGTGTGACAGATGGTGACGGTGGCATTGGCGCCCGGGGCCTTCTGGGAAAGCATGGCCAGGAGGGGCTTGCCCACGATGTTGCTCCTCCCTACGATGACCACGTGCTTGCCCCCGGGGTCATTGCCGCTGCGGACCAGGAGCTGCTGGACCCCATGGGGGGTGCAGGGCAGGAAGTCCGGCTCGCCGATGAGAAGCTTGCCCACGTTCACCGGGTGGAAGGCGTCCACATCCTTGGCGGGCGAGATGGCGAGGACCACCTTCGTCTCATCTATGTGCTTGGGCAGGGGAAGCTGTACCAGGATGCCGTGAAATTGGGGGTCGTTGTTGAGCCGCTCCACCAGGCTCAGGACCTCCGCCTCGGGGGTGTCGGCGGGGAGCCTGATGGTCTCCTCGTGGACGCCCACCTCCTGGGCGGCCTTGGCCTTGCCGGTGACGTAGGAGATGGAGGCCGGGTCCTCGCCCACCAGGACCACGGCCAGGCCCGGAATGACCCCCTTGGCCCGGAGCGCTGTGACCTTGGCCGTCAGCTCGGTCCTGATTTCCTCGGCTACCTGGGTCCCTGAGATTATCGTAGCTGTCATGGCATCACCTTTCAAGTGTTATGTAAAGAATACTAACCGGGTTTGGTCATCTCGCTTAAAGTGGGGAACAGGCCGCAGCTCTTGGCCTCATCGCAGTAGGTCAGCTTGTAGCACTTGGGCCTGAGGTCGGCGGACAGGTGGGGGGCTACCTTCTTTAGCTCGGCCTTCACCATCTCGAAAAGCTCCACGATCTCCCACTGGGACTTGAGGCATAGCCTCAGGGCGCAGGTGGTGAGCAGCTCCCGGGCGTTCATGGTCATCACCAGGTTGGTGTGAAGGGCGCTGGGCAGCACGTAGCGGGCATCCTCGGCCGGGACCCCCGCCTCCTGCATCTGAGAATAGAGCTCGTAGGCGGCATGCACCGCCGCCACATATTTGGCCCTCATCTCGGGCACGGCGGCGATGGTGGGAGGGGTCACGAACTCCAGCCCCTTTACGGAGATAAACCTCTGGCTCTGCTGGGTGACGCTGGCCAGGCGGTGTCGGACCAGTTGGTGGCTGGTGACCCGGGAGATGCCCTCGATGGAGAAGGTGAAGTTGGCGTGTTCCAGAGGGGACTGATGGCCCATGGAGATGAGCTGGGAGAGCTGCCGGCCCACCCGGTCCGGGGTTAGCTTGGCCAGGTGCTCGGTAACCTGGGCGGGGGAAGTGGAAATACGGGCGGCGGCAACGATTGTAAGCTCCGGATCGGGAGTATATCTGATGAGGGCTACGTGCACCAAATTACCTCTATTACCGTACGGAATTATAGCACACCCGGAGAGGGAAAGACAAGCCGTGAGCCCGGTCCGAAAAGGGGCGGTCCGGATTGCTTTCCCCAGCCCTATTCTGTAGAATATTGGGGTAAATCAAGGGGTGGAGAGGGCAGATGGCCTCGGCTTCGGACAGGGGAAAAGTACGAAAATTGGTCATCCCGGCGGCGGGGATGGGGACCCGCTTTCTTCCCGCCACCAAGTCCCAGCCCAAGGAGATGCTGCCCCTGGTGGACAGGCCGATTATCGACTATGCCGTGGAGGAGGCCCTGGCCTCCGGCATCCAACAGGTCATCCTGGTCATCGCCGAGAACAAGGGCGC
>JAZFUS010000218.1:0-25318 GCA_036447315.1 Dehalococcoidia bacterium | reverse complement strand
GGCGGCGGGGATGAGCCCCTTAAAGATCGCTGAAAATCTGGCGGGCCTCATGTCCCCCAACCCCGAGATCGAGAGCATCGCCGTGGCCCCCCCCGGGTTCATCAACTTCACCCTCAGGGGCGAGTGGCTGGCCCGGCAGGTAGAGCCCATCATCGGGGCGGGCG
The DNA here is from genome assembly GCA_036447315.1 of Dehalococcoidia bacterium. Lineage (GTDB taxonomy): Bacteria > Chloroflexota > Dehalococcoidia > JACVQG01 > JAZFUS01 > JAZFUS01. The sequence goes on along the minus strand of JAZFUS010000218.1, from coordinate 25,154 downwards.
ACGCCTTCGGCGACTCGGACCTGGGGAAGGGGTCCCGGATACAGGTGGAGTTCGTCAGCGTCAACCCCACGGGCCCCCTCCACGTGGGCCACGGACGCGGGGCCGTTCTGGGCAGCACCCTGGCCCGGGTGCTTGCCTCGGCCGGCTACTCGGTGGAGAAGGAATACTACATCAACGATGCCGGGACCCAGATAGACACCTTCGGCCGGTCCCTTTTTGCCCGCTACCGTGAGGCCCTGGGGGCGGAGGTGGAGATGCCCGCCGATGGCTACTTTGGAGCCTACATGTCCGACCTGGCCCGGGAGATCATCGCCGCGGAGGGCGACCGGTACCTGGACATGCCGGAAACGGAGGCCCTGGCCGCGATGGGTAAGAAGGGCACGGAGATGATGATCTCCGCCATCGAAGAGGACTTAAAACTCCTGGGGGTGGAGTTCGACGTCTGGTTTCGGGAACAAAGCCTGTATGACGAGGGAAAGTTCCAACGCGTCATGGACCTCCTCAAGGAGGCGGGCTATACGGGGGAGAGGGAGGGGGCCACCTGGTTCGTGTCCACGGCCCTGGGAGAGAGCAAGGACAACGTGCTGATGCGTTCCGTGGGCACCCCCACCTACTTCGCCTCGGACATCGCCTATCACTATAACAAATTCCTGGAGCGCGGCTTCGACCAGGTCATAGACATCTGGGGTGCCGACCACCAGGGGCATGTCTCCCGGATGAAGGCCATGGCCTCGGCCCTGGGCATCGACCCGGGTCGACTCCACATCATCATCTCCCAGATGGTCACCCTGCGCCGGGGCGACGAGATCGTAAAGGTCTCCAAACGGAGCGGCGACCTGGTCGCCCTGCGGGAGGTGGTGGAAGAGGTGGGGGCCGATGCCTGCCGCTTCTTCTTCCTTTCCCGCTCCGCCGACTCCCAGATGGACTTCGACCTGGAGCTGGCCAAGAAGCAATCGGCGGACAATCCCGTTTACTATGTCCAGTATGCCTATGCCCGCATCGCCTCCATCATGCGCCTGGCCCGGGAACGGGGGATAACCTACCGGGATGGAGATGTGTCCCTGCTCACCTCGGAGCCGGAGCTGGCCCTCATCCGGAAGATGCTTCTCCTCCCAGAGCTTATAGAGCTCATGACCGAAAACCTGGAGCCCCACCACCTGACCTACTACGCGTCGGACCTGGCCACCTCGTTTCACAGCTTCTACGATAAATGCCGGGTCATCTCCGAGGATGAGAAACTGACCCCGGCCCGTCTCAAGCTGGTGGAGGCGGCCCAGATAGTGCTCGCCAAGAGCCTTCGCCTCATGGGTATGAACACCCCGGAGCGGATGTAGGGGCCAGATTGCCCCACTCCCCACTTTTGTGCTAAACTCTACGTTTGGAGCGAGAAGCTATGGGTCGTGTTTTCTCCGGCGCCCGCCCTACGGGCCGGCAGCACATCGGAAACTATCTGGGAGCCATCCAGAATTACGTCGAACTGCAGAAAGAGCATGAGTGCATCTACTGCATCGTGGATATCCATGCCCTGACCTCCCTGGAGGAGACGGGCCAGCTTCAGAGCAATATCCACGAGATGATACTGGACTGGCTGGCGGCGGGCCTGGACCCGGAAAAGAGCATCATCTTCGTCCAGTCCCATGTGCCCCAGGTAACGGAGCTGCATACCCTCCTGAGCATGGTGGTACCCTTGAGCTGGCTGCTCCGGGTGCCTACCTTCAAGGAAAAGGCCAAGATGCAGCCCCAGAACGTTAACTACGGGCTGGTGGGCTACCCGGTGCTCATGACCGCCGATATCGTGCTCTACCGGGCGGACATCGTTCCCGTGGGCGAGGACCAGCTCCCCCACCTGGAGCTGTCCCGGGAGATAGCCCGCCGTTTCAACCATCTCTTCGGCCCCACCTTCCCCGAGCCCAAAGCCAGGCTCACCCCCTTCCCCGTCATCCTCGGCCTGGACGGGGTCACCAAAATGAGCAAGAGCTACAACAACCACATCGAGCTGGCGGCTACACCCGAGGAGACCCTGGCGCGGGTAATGAAAGCGGTCACCGACCCCGCTCGCCGTTACCGCACCGACCCCGGACACCCCGAGGTATGCAATGTCTACCGCCTCCAGCACTACTTCTCCCCCGACCAGCTCGAGCGTATCCACGATGAGTGCACCCATGCCACCCTGGGCTGCGTGCAGAACAAGGAGTTCCTGGCCCAGTGCATCAATGAGAGATTGGCCCCCTTCCGGGAGCGGCGGGCGGGGTTTGCCGCCAGGCCCCAATACATCAAGGAGGTCCTGGCCGATGGCGCCCGCCGGGCCCAGGCCATCGCCCGGGAGACCCTCGCCGACGTCAAGGAAAAAATGGGGCTGGCCTAGATGACGGACGGTGGACTGCCCCTGTCCCGGACGGGCCGGCGCCCCATGGAGGTGGCCACTCAGGCCATAAAAGAGGCCGGGGTTATCGTGGCGGAGCACTTCGGCGCCCCCCAAAAGGCCACGCTCAAGGGCCGGGGCAACCTGGTCACAGAGGTCGACCTTCTCGCCGAGAAGGCCATACTGGGGCTGCTGCGCTCCGAGTACCCGGAGCACTGCATCATCTCCGAGGAATCGGATGCCGTGACCACGGAGTCCCCCTATACCTGGATAGTCGACCCCCTGGACGGCACTAACAACTACTCCTTCGGCCTCCCCTTCGTGTCAGTGACCCTGGCCCTGGTCCGGGGCGAAGATATCCTGCTGGGCCTGACGTTCGACCCGCTGAGGCAGGAGCTGTTCCGGGCGGAGAAGGGAAAAGGGGCCTTCCTCAACGATGCCCCCATGGCCGTCTCCCCCAGGACGGACCTGCAAAGGTCGGCATTGGGGTGCGACCTGGGCTACGATGCCGAGAAGGGGGCCCAGACGCTGGACTTCGTCCGGAGCCTGTGGCCGGGGATGCACAGCCTTCGGATAATGGGCTCGGGGGCCCTGGGCCTGGCCTATGTGGCCTCGGGGCGCCTGGAAATCTATCTCCATCGCTTTCTCTACCCATGGGACGTGGCCGGGGGCATCCTCCTCATTCGCGAGGCCGGGGGCCTGGTCACCGACTGGCAGGGGGTGCCCGTCACCACCGACAGCGGGGAGGTTGTGTGCGCCAACCCGGTCCTCCACGGACAGATCATGGCCCGGATAGCACCCCGGTAGCCATGGCCGGCAAGACTCATCCCCTGGAGTTTATCTTCCACCCCCGCTCCATAGCCGTGGTGGGGGCCTCCGCCGACCCCGAGGGATGGGGGACCCGTCTCTTTCTTCAGCCGCTTTTGGACATCGGCTTTCCCGGCGAGATCTACCCCATCAACCCCCGGGCCGACTCCATCTTGGGCCTCAAGGCATATCCCTCCGTCAGGGATGTCCCGGGTCCGGTGGACTATGCCATGGTGAGCATCCCCCCCGGCGCGGTCCTTCCCGTGGTGGAGGACTGCGCCGCCAAAGGGGTTAAAGTGGCCACCATCTACGCCGCCGGCTTCAGCGAGAGTGGCGAGGATGAGGGCAGAGACCTGGAGGCCAGGATCCTGGATACGGCCCGCCGGGCGGGCATGCGCCTCCTGGGTCCCAACTGCATAGGCATCCACTGCCCCGGGAGCGGTTTTTCCTTCAGCTCCCTGGCCTCCCGAAACATAGGGCCGGTGGCCTACCTCTCCCAGAGTGGGCGCTACTGCCACGAGTTCATGGCCCTGGGCGGTCTGCGCGGCTTCGGCTTCAGCAAGGCCGTCAGCATCGGAAACGCCTGCGACCTGAACGCCACCGACTTCATGGACTACCTGGCCGGAGACCGGGATACCCGGATCATCACCGCTTATATAGAGGGGATCACGGACGGTCGCCGCTTCCGCCGGGTGCTGACCCGGGCGGCCCGGGCCAAGCCGGTGATCATAGTCAAGGGGGGGAACACCGAGCCGGGAAAACGGGCCGCCAGCTCCCATACCAGCTCGTTGGCCGGCAGCCAGGCCCTCTGGGAAGCCCTCTTCCGCCAGAGCGGGGCCCTCCGGGCCCGGGACCTGGAGGAGATGGCCGACCTGGCCATGACCTTTCACTATCTGGCCCCCCTGCGGGGGAGGGAGATAGGCATTATCGGGCCCGGGGGCGGGGTCAGCGTGCTGGCCGCCGACGCCTGCCACGGGGCGGGGCTCCGGGTGAACCCCCTGCCCCAGAGTGTGCAGAATCGGCTCCGGGAGTTCATCCCCCCCATGGGGACCGGGGTGTGCAATCCGGTGGACTTCTCCCCCCAACTGGCCCTGAGTATCCCCGCCTTCACCGGCAGCATCGAGGCATTGGCTGCCTGCGATTCCCTGGATGTGCTCCTGGTCCACACGCTCCTGGACATGGATACCCGGGTAGAGCGGGAGAAAAGGCGGCTGGTGGAGGCCATACTGGAGACCGGGAAGCGGGCCGGGAAGCCCCTGGTCATGGTCATGAGCTCCCTGGGCCGACCCGAGAACTGGCAGATGATCCACGATCTGAGAAAGCGTTGCCTGGACGAAGGATTCCCCGTCTTCACCAGCACCAACCGCGCCGCCTGGTGCCTGGGCCAGCTCCTGAACTATGGGGAGCGATTCCCTAGGTGAGGCGGTGCCTCCCCACAAAGGCCTTCATCCGGGCCAGGGCCTCCTCGATATCCTCCATGGATACCGCGTAGCAGCAGCGCACATACCCCTCCCCGGCCTCTCCGAAGGCCGAGCCCGGCACCACCGCCACCCTCTCCTCCTTCAGCAGCCCCTCGGCGAATTCCTCCGAGGATAGTCCGGTGATCCGGATGGAGGGGAAGGCATAGAAGGCGCCCTGGGGTTCGAAGCAGTCCAGGCCCATGTCCCGAAGACCCTTGACCATCAGCCGGCGCCGCTGGCCGTACTCGGCCACCATCTCCTCGACGGCGGCGTCCCCCGACCTCAGCGCCTCCAGGGCCGCCATCTGCCCCGTGACCGGGGCGCAGAGCATGGTATATTGATGGACCTTGGTCATAGCCCCGATGATATCGGCCCGGGCCGCCGCATAGCCGATTCGCCACCCGGTCATGGCATAGGCCTTGGAGAAGCCCCCCAGGAGGACGGTGCTGTCTCGCATCCCGGGGAGGGAGGCGAAGCAGGTGTGCTCCACACCGTAAACCAGGCGGGCATAGACCTCATCGGAGACCACCAGGAGGTCGTGCTCCCGGGCCACCCGGGCGATCTCCCCGAGCTCCTTGCGGGGCATCACCGCCCCGGTGGGGTTGGCGGGAAAGCCCATGAGTATGGCCCTGGTCCGGGGCGTTAACCTGGACTCGATGTCGGAGGCCCTCAACTGGAAAGACCACTCCGGACCGGTGGGTACCGGCACCGAAATCCCCCCCGCCAGGTGCACGCAGGGGCGGTAGGCCACATAGGAGGGGTCGGGGACTATCACCTCATCCTGAGGATTGAGGATGGCCCTCATGGCCAGGTCCAGGGCCTCGCTAACCCCCACGGTGATGAGAATCTCGGTATCGGGATCATAGGACACGCCATAGCCCGACTGAAGGTGCCGGGCCACCTCCGCCCGGAGCTCGGGCAGGCCGTGGTTGGAGGTGTACATGGTATGGCCCTTCTCCAGGGAGTAGATGGCGGCCTCCCTGATGGACCAGGGGGTGGCGAAATCCGGCTCCCCCACCCCCAGGGAGATGACCCCATCCAGGGAGGAGAGGAGATCGAAGAACCTCCTGATGCCCGAAGGGGGAATCTGGCTGACCACGCGGGAGAGGGCCCGGCGCCGGCCCCGGGGCCCTTTTACAGTGGACATGAAACCTCCAGGCGGCCCCTAGGGGGCCACCGCCAGCCGCTTGCTGGCCTCTTCCCCACCCTCCAGGATGTCGCCATCCTCTTTGTAGGGCTTGAGGAGGAAATGGGTCACCGTCCCCTGCACCGACTCCAGGGGAGACAGCTTCTCGGAGACAAAGGCGGCCACCTCGTGCATGGTCTTGCCCACCACCATCACCGCCAGGTCGTAGGTGCCCGAGACCAGATATACCGAGCGGGCCTCGGGGAAGCGATAGATGCGCTCGGCCACCGAGTCGAAACCCACATCCCGCTGGGGAGCCACCTTGACCTCGATGAGGGCCCGGACCTGCTCCTCACCCGCCTTATCCCAGTTGACTACGGCCTTGTACTTGAGAATGATGCGCTGGGCCTCGGCCGCCTTGATGGCCTTCTTCACCTCGGCCAGGGGCCTTCCGGTCAGGGTCGATATCCGCGCCGCTGATGTCCTGGCATCCCTCTCCAGTATCCGAAGAATATCCTTCATGAAGCCCTCCTTCAGGCCAGCTTCAGGCCGCGGCCCCCTCGGGCTTGATCCGAGCCTTGATATCCTCCACCGCCAGCCGGGCGCTCTCGGCGCAGGCGGGAAGGCCCGCCCAGCCCCGGGGCTTCACCCCGTCCCCCACGTTGTAGAGGTTCTCCACGGGCGTCTTCTGGTCCAGGTCCGAGCCGGCCCAGGCATGGTACACCGGCCAGTCCCGGTGGAAGCAGCTGGCCAGGAGGACCTCGGCATGGGCATCGAAATCGGGGAAGTTGTCCCGGAGGTCCTGGATGTTCAGGTCAACCTCTTCTTTCATATTCACCGGCCGGCTGCAGTCGGCGGGGGCGCCGCCCGTCACCAGGAGGTGCTTCCCCGGAGGGGCCAGCTCGGGGCAGGTGTTGGTGGGACAGGCCACCAGATTCAGGCGGCGGGCCTGGGCCATGAGCAGGATGCCGGGGTAGGGATGGAGGGGGCGGTCACTGCCAATGCAGAGCCAGACCACGGGCACCGGCCTGATCTTCTCCTTCAGGTCCTTGACGTATCCCCTTTCCATGTTCTCCTCACCCACCATCCTCACCGTTATCTGGGGCCCGGTGTTGCTGATAACCGTCTTGGCCGAAATCTGAATCTCCTCCCCCATGGCCGTTTCCGCCACAACCCCCCGGACCACCTCATCCTCCACCTGTATCTTCGTCACCCGGGTCCGGGTCCGGACATCGCCACCCCTCCCCTTGATCACCCCGGCCAGGGATTCCATAAGGCTCAGGTTCCCCTGGGGGGCATAGCCATAGCCCCGGTATCCCGACATCCCCTTGATGAAGCCGATAAACTCGCTGGCCGGGAGCTCATGGGAGTTCAGGCCCAGCATGGCGCTGATCACGCCCTGAAACACCCCCTGAATCTTGGGGTTGGTGGTGTACTGGCTGAGCCACTCGCGAAATGAGATGGACTTGGGAGGCTCCTTCCATACCAGTCCCCGCTTGATTGCCCCCATGACCCGTTCCGATTCCTCGGGGCTGTCGGCGGCATGGGCGATAAGGGCCCGCATCCCTCCACCCTTGGGCATGAGGAAATCTTCGCCCCCCACCCGGTAATAGAGCTCGGGGACGTTTCGGGTATCGAACGGGGCCTCCACCTCTTTGAATATCGCCTCCACCACGCCGTTGGTCTCGATCCCTATGGCCCCGGTGGGCAGCTTGTATCCCTTGTAGTCCCGGTGGGATAACCGGCCCCCCAGGACCGGCAGCTTCTCCAGGACCAGGGTCTTATACCCGTTATGGGCCAGGAGGGCTCCGGCGCACAACCCCCCCATCCCCGAGCCGATTATTACCGCTTCGTAGCTTTCCTGCCTCATTCCCGCTCCCTCCGTCACAACAGTCGCGTGCCCGTTTCATGGCACATCTGGATGTGATCGAACATGCAGTTGCCACACATAGAGCAATTCAGGCAGCGCCTGGCCTCTTCCACCGCGTCCTTCCGGGAGTAGGCCATCTCCACCACCTGGGAGGAACGGGTCCTCTCCGCCCGGGGCAGCAGGGGCTCCGGGCGCCGCGATCTCTTCTCCACGAACCGGGGGACCATGTCCTCCGCCACCTCCCAGGCCGCGGCCTGAGGGGATTCATCCGGCTCCAGGCCCCGCAGATAGCTATCTATAGAGCTCGCCGCCCTCTTCCCCGCGGCGATGGCTTCCACCACCGTGCCCGCCCCCGCCCCCACCACCACATCACCCCCGGCAAAGACACCGGGCACACTGGTGGCCAGGGAATAAGGGTCCACCACCACCACCCCGTTGGGGGCGATATCCATGCCCGGAAGGGAGGGTAAAGCCGGGGCCTGGCCGATGGCCACTATCACCGTATCGGCATCCATGGTCTGCTCCGGCCCCTCCGCGAGCTGGGGCGTGGCCCCACCCTCTTTGTCCACTCCCATGGACTTCACCGGAGCCAGGGTGACGCCGCCGGCCCGGCCGTCCCGGGCTATCACCCGCTGGGGGGCCAGGGAGCAGTGGATCTTGACGCCCTCCTCCTCGGCCTCTTGGACCTCCCAGGCGAAGGCGGGCATCTCGGCCCGGGTGCGGCGATAGACAATGGAGACCTCGGTGGCCCCCAGCCGGGCAGCCACCCGGGCTGCACTTACCCCCACGTTACCCCCGCCGATTACCAGCACCCTGCCCTGGAGCTTCGTCCCCTTGCCCAGGTTGGCCTCCTGCAGCAGAGGCAGGGCGGAGATGACTCCCTCCATATCGAAACCCGGCAGGTCTAACTTAACGCTCCGGTGCGCCCCCACCGCCAGGAAAACCGCCGCATACCCCTGCCCCAGCAGGTCCTCCACGCTGGCGATGGTGGTTCCCGTCCTGATCTCCACTCCCAGGCCCTGGATAAGGCCGATCTCTGCCTCCAGGACCTTCCGGGGCAGGACGAACTCAGCGATGCCGGCGGCCAGCATACCCCCGGCCACGGGCATAGCCTCGAATATAGTGACCCCGAACCCTCGCCGGGTCAGGCTCTCGGCCGCCGCCAGACCCGCCGGCCCCGAGCCGATGATGGCCACCTTCTCGGACCGGTAGCTCTCCGTGGGGGCCGGCTTTCCCAGCCCGCCGCTGAGCACCTGGTCGGCCACGAAGCGCTTTAAAGCCCTGATGGCGATGGGCTCATCCACCTGGCCCCGGATGCAGGACGCCTCGCAGGGGTGATGGCAGACGTATCCGCATACTGCCACCAGGGGCGTGGCTTCTCTCATTACCGCATAGGCCTCGGAGAACCTCTCCCGGCCGATGGCGGAGGCATAGTCCGAAACCCTCATATTCAGGGGGCAGGCGGCCTCACAGGGCGCCAGCTTCACAATAGAGGACCAGCACTTCTCACCGCCATATATCTGGGCCTGGATCTGCTTGAGGGTCATGCTTTCTCTCCCCCGCTAATTCTCGATAACACTCAGGGCATCCACCGGGCAGCTCTCCACACAGGCCCGCCGCCACAGGTTCCTCGAGGTATCAAGAACGGACCCACTGTCGCCCAGGGGCGCGTTTTGCTCCCACTGGTGCAGTCCGCCGTAGCAATCGGTACACCGGTCCCGGTTGATCTGCAGGTATCCCCAGGCCCTGAGGGCCTCCCGGGGGCAGGCCATGTTACATATCCCGCAGGCAACGCATTTGGAATCATCCACCGCAATCAAGGGCACTACCTCCGATGCTTAAACGAGGCCAAAGTTTTGAGATTATTCCAGGGCGGTCGGCATCGTGAGTAATGTTATCATGAAGCCCTTCTGACCGTCAAGGCCGGGAGGGGTTTATGGACGGGGGCGGCGGCCCTGGTCTATAATCAAAAAACCATGCCCAGCCTTTACGTGGTGGCCACCCCCATCGGCAACCTGGAGGACATCTCCCTGCGGGCCCTCCGCGTCCTGGGCGAGGTGGGCCTCATCGCCGCCGAGGATACCCGGCGCACCCGCCGCCTCCTGGACAGGTACGGCCTCCGGACGCCCCTCACCAGCTATCATGAACACAACAGGAGGGCCAAGCTGCCCCAGGTGCTGGGCCACCTGGCCGGGCAGGATGTGGCCCTGGTCTCCGAGGCCGGCATGCCGGGAATCAGCGATCCCGGCTACGAGCTGGTAGCGGCCTGCATCGAGCGGGATATCCCGGTGGTGCCGGTGCCCGGGGCTTCGGCCGTTATCACCGCCCTGGCCATATCGGGACTCCCCACCCGCCAGTTCACCTACCTGGGCTTCCTCCCCCGCCGCCGGGGGGAGCGGCGGAGGCTCCTGGAGCCCCTGGCCCTCCAGACCCGGACCCTCATCGTCCTGGAGTCCCCCCACCGCCTCCTGGGGGCCCTGGACGACCTGATAGGGGCGCTGGGTGACAGGAGGGTGGCCGTCTGCCGGGAGCTGACCAAGCTCCATGAAGAGGTCTTCCGGGGCACACTCCCCGAGGCCCGCGAGCATTTCACCGAACCCCGGGGCGAGTTCACCCTGGTCATCGAGGGCCACACGGGGGGCCCGGAGGCTCCCAGCCCCCCGCAGGGTGGGGGGCTTAAAAAGGAACTGAGGCACCTGAGGGGTCAGGGCCTCAGCGCTAAAGAGGCGGTGGCCCAGGCGGCCCGGACCACGGGCACATCCAAAAGGGAGGCCTACCGGGAATGGCTGCGCCTCATCAAGGATAGCTAGGCCGTCTTTGTGTTTCGGGCCACAATTTGATAGAATACAGGGCGCGGCAACAGGGGACTTTCTATGACTGAGCACATTCTAATCGCAGTGGCCTGGCCCTATGCCAACGGCTCCCTCCACATGGGGCATGTGGCCGGGGCCTATCTGCCCCCGGATATCTTTGCCCGCTACCACCGGGCCAAGGGCAACAAGGTGCTGATGGTCTCCGGCGCCGACCAGCACGGCACTCCCATCACCCTGCGGGCCGAGCAGGAAGGCAAGACGCCCCAGGAGATCGCCAGCCACTTCCACCAGGAGTTCCTGGATTGCTGGAAGAAGCTGGGTATCTCCTTCGACCTCTTCACCACCACCGGCACCGAGAACCACGCCCGGGTGGCCCAGGACATCTTCCTCACCCTCATGAAAAAGGGCCATATCGTAGAGGACACCATGCAGCAGCCCTATTGCCCCAACTGCCGGCGCTTCCTCCCCGACCGCTATGTGGTGGGGACCTGCCCCTACTGCGGCAAACCCGAGGCCCGGGGAGACCAGTGCGATGAGTGCGGCAAGCCCCTCAACGCCGGCGAACTGGTGGATGCCCGCTGCCGCATCTGCTCCACGCCACCGGAGGTCAGGGAATCGCAACACTTCTTTCTCCGCCTGGGGGACTTTCAGGACCGGCTCCTGGCCTGGGTCCAGAAGCAGAGCCACTGGAGGCCCAACGTACGCAACTTCACCCTGGCCCTCCTGGAGGAGGGTCTCCGGAACCGTGCCGTCACCCGGGACATCGAATGGGGGGTCCCGGTCCCGGTGCCCGGATTTGAAAACAAGCGCATCTACGTCTGGTTTGAGGCGGTTATCGGCTACCTCTCGGCCAGCCAGGAGTGGGCCGGGGGCGACGAAGCGAAATGGCGCCCCTTCTGGGAGGGTGACGCCAAAAGCTATTACTTCATAGGCAAGGACAATATCCCCTTCCACACCATCATCTGGCCGGCCATGCTCCTGGGATACGGGGGCCTCAACCTCCCCTACAACGTTCCGGCCAACGAGTTCCTGACCCTCCAGGGAAAGCAGCTCTCCACCAGCCGCAACTGGGCGGTGTGGCTCCCCGAGTACCTGGAGAAGTACGACCCGGACCCCCTGCGTTACGCCCTATCGGTAAACATGCCCGAGACATCGGACTCCGATTTTTCCTGGCAGGAGCTGCTGCGGCGCAATAACGATGAGCTGGTGGCCACCTGGGGCAACCTGGTCCATCGGGTCCTCACCTTTACCTACCGCAATTTCGGGGGGGCCGTACCCACCCCCGGTGAGCTCGACGGGCCAAGCCAGGCCCTGATGGCCCGGGCCCAGTCCACGCTGGACGATGTGGGCGCCTCCCTGAGCGAATGCCGCTTCCGTGAGGCTATCTGGGCGGCTATGTCCCTGGCCCAGGAGGCCAATCGCTACCTGGAGGAGACATCGCCATGGAAGGCCATTCGCCAGGACCGGCAGGCCGCGGGCTCCGCCCTCTATGTGGCCCTGGCCGTGATCTCCTGCCTGAAGACCGCTCTCTACCCCTTCCTGCCCTTCAGCTCAAAGAAGCTGCACACCCTCCTGGGATTCGAGGGCAGCCCCGAGGAAGCCGGTTGGGCATGGCTGGTGCCTCCCCCCGGCCAGAAGCTCGGGTCGCCGGAGCCCCTGTTCGTCAAGATGGACGAGCAAATCATTGCCGACGAGATGGCCCGCATGGGGCCGTCCTAACGTAAGGAGCCGATTGCAGCTCTCCGCCATCTACCAGCCCATTCAGGAAGACCTGTCCCGGGTCGAGGACCGCCTGCGCAGCCTTCAGAAACCGGAGGGCCTTCCCTGGATGGGTGAACCCCTGGAGTACACCCTCGGTGACGGGGGCAAAAGGGTCCGCCCCGCCCTCACCCTCCTGGCCGGGGGGTTCCATGTCTATGACCTCGACCTTCTGCTGCCCATGGCCGTGGGCGTGGAACTCTTCCATACCGCTACCCTGGTCCATGACGACGTAGTGGACGAGTCCCCGGTTCGCCGAGGCAAGCCCACCATCGCCAACCGTTGGGGAAAGGGTGTAGCCGTTCTCCTGGGGGACTATTTCTTCGCCACCTCGGCGGACCTGGTGGCCTCCACCGGAAACCTGGCAGTGGTGCGCCTCTATGCCCAGACACTGCTCACCATGTCCAGCGGTGAGCTGGGGCAGAGCCTTTCCGACTTCGACCCCGGAGCGGTCCGCCGGCGCTACTACAGTTGGATCGGGTCCAAGACCGCCAGTCTCTTCTCCATGGCCACGCATTCAGGGGCCATCCTGAGCCAGGCACCCCCGGAGGCGGTGGAGGCCCTCAAGGGTTACGGCCTTAACCTGGGCCTCTCTTTCCAGGTTGTGGACGACATTCTGGATGTGGTGGGGGAAGAAAAGGAATTGGGCAAACCGGTGGGCATCGACCTCATTCAGGGGTCCATCACCCTGCCGCTCATCCTGGTCATGGAGCAGCATCCGGAGAGCGCTCTCATAAAGCAGGTCCTGGAAAACAGGGTGGATGAGAAAAGCCTGAGGCAGGCCCTGGAGATGGTCACCCATCCGGACATCATCGGGGAGTGCTATAACATCGCCCGCAACTTCCGCGACCGTGCCCTGGAGTGCCTGGAGCCCCTTTCCTTTAACAGGTTCCACGGCCCTCTCACCGACCTGGCCCATTATGTCCTGGAGCGGAAGAAGTAGTCCCCCGGGTCAGGGCCCCGCGCGGAGCTCCAGGATGAAGGCCCTGATCTCCTCCTCGCTCCTGTACCGGGCCCGGTCAAAGTGGTCCCGGTGGATCAGTTCCTCCCGGCTCCGGACCAGGCGCGGCCCGGGCTCCCGGGCCGGATATCCCAGGGCCATCATGTCGTAGACCTCCATCTCCCGCGGTATATCCAGGAGCTCCTTTATCAGGCATTGGGCAAAGACATCGGAGGCGGAGCTCACCCACTGGGAACCCAGTCCCAGGCTTACGGCGGCCAGGTGCATGTAGACCAGGGCACTGCCCATGCTGGAGGCGAAGATGTCATCGCCATGATTCAGCACTGCCGACAGGGGATAGGCCTCCTTGGTCCGGGGGTCGCCGCAGACGATGATGAGCACGGGGGCATCGGCCCAACCGGGCTGAGACCAGGGCCGGCTTATCCCGCGGTGGCGCATCGCCTCCTCCCGGGTGAGTTCCACCCGGCGGGTATATTCCGAGTGGTCCCGGAGGATATCCAATATCCCGGCCCTGAGCTCCGCATCGCGGACCACCACCATTTCCCAGGGCTGGGAATTGGCCCCCGAGGGAGACCAGCGGGCCACCTCCACTATCCTCTCCACATCCTCATCGGCCACCGGGTCGGGTCGAAACCGGCGAGTGCTTCTCCTCTTTTCCACCAACTCCAATAGCCCTTGATAGTCCATACCCGCGGCCTCCTTATCCATTTCTCTTTATCCGGGGTCTCTTTATTCGGGGTCCCTTCGTTCGGACTCTCTTCGCCCGAGTCTCTCCCTGCCCGCGTCCGTCCCCGGCCCGGGGTGGGAGAGGATGAACAAATTCTATCCGTTTTTCGCGGTTTGTCAATGGGCTTCCCGGCCCCGAAACACAGGGCCCGCCCCAGTGAGGGCGGGCCGGTCGGGGTCCCGGGAGCGATCAGTGGGGCCTAGGTATGGACCCCTACCCACTTCCCCCCATCCCCATATATCTCCTTCTTCCACACGGGGACTATCTCCTTGATGCGGTCTATGGCATAGCTGCACGCCTCGAAGGCCTCCCGGCGGTGGGGAGCGGCCACAGCTACGGCCAGGGCCACCTCACCGGGCGGGATGCGGCCTACCCGGTGGGTCACGGAGACATCCTCGAGACGCCAGCGCTCCCGTATCTCCCCGACCACCTGCTCCAGCTTCTCCCGGGCCATGTCCTTGTAGGCCTCATACTCCAGGTGGATGACCCTCTTCCCCTCCGACTGGCCCCGGATCACGCCCAAAAAAGTGACCACGGCCCCATTGGTATCCCCACCCACCACCGCCATGACCTCCCGGGGGTCGATAGCCTTCTCGGTTACTTCAATCACTACAGCCTCCGCTGAAGGGAGGAAGCAGGGCCACCTCGTCTCCCTGCCCCAGCACATCCTGGGCGCCGGCATACTTCCCATTCACCGCCACCAGGGGCTCATAGTCGCCCAGCCGGGGAAAAGCCTCCCTCAGCCTCTCCTGCAGAAGGGCCACGGTGACCCCGGGCTCGATCTCCATCTCTATCTCTTTTTGGCCGGCAATCTCCCTAAAGAGGGCAAATAAAAGGACCTTGACCTTCAGGAGTCACCTCCCCAAAGAATAAAACGGAAAAGGACAGGGCCTCACCCACCAGCCCCGCGGACCGCCCCATTACGTGGCTGGGGTCTCCTGAAGCTCGGGTACCGGGGACTGGAAAAGCTTCTCCAGCTCCTCCCCCTCTATGGTCTCATCGGCGATCAGGCATTTGGCAATCTGCTCCAGCTTGGCCTGGTTCTGGCCCAGGATGTTTTTGGCCGTTAGGTGGGCCTCGTCGATGATAGCCTTGATCTCCACATCGATCTCATCGGCCACCTTGTCGCCGTAGTCCTTCTGGTCATCTACAATCCGTCCCAGGAAGATCATCTCCTCCCGGCGGCCGAAGGTTCGGGGACCGAGCTTCTGGCTCATGCCGAATTCCTTAATCATCCTGCGGGCCATGGTCGTGACTTGCTCCAGATCGTTCTGGGCCCCGGTGCTGGCCTCGCTGAAGATGGTCTCCTCGGCAACCCGGCCCCCAAGGCTGGTGGCCAGCATGTCCTTGAACTGGCTCAGGGTGAAGAGATGGCGGTCCTCCGCAGGTAGCTGCTTGGTATAACCCCCGGTCATGCCCCGGGCCACAATGGAAATCTTGTGAACGGGGTCGGCGCCGGGGAGCTTGAAAGCCACCAGGCCATGCCCCGCCTCGTGATAAGCGATGATTTCCTTCTCTTTCTGGCTGATAATCCGGCTCTTGCGCTCCGGCCCCAGCATGACCCGGTCGATGGCCTCCTCCAGCTCGGCAAACGCGATGGTGCTCTTGTTGCGCCGCGCCGAAAGGATAGCCGCCTCATTCACCATATTGGACAGGTCGGCACCGGTGAACCCGGCGGTCTGCCTGGCTAGATTCTCCAGATCGGTATTGCTTTCCAGGGGCTTACCCTTGGTATGGACCTCCAGAATGGCCTTGCGTCCCGCTACATCGGGCCGGTCCAGCACCACCTGCCGGTCGAAGCGTCCGGGCCGGAGCAGGGCAGGGTCCAGGATATCGGGCCGGTTGGTGGCGGAGATCACGATGACGTTGGTGCTGCTTTCGAAACCGTCCATCTCCACCAGAATCTGGTTTAAGGTCTGCTCTCTCTCGTCATGGCTTCCCCCAAGCCCCGTCCCCCGGTGCCGGCCCACGGCGTCGATCTCATCTACAAAGATAATGCAGGGGGCATTTCTCTTGGCCTGATCGAAGAGGTCCCTCACCCGGGAGGCTCCCACCCCCACGAACATCTCTACGAACTCGGAACCGGAGATGGAGAAGAAGGGGACACCAGCCTCCCCGGCCACGGCCCGGGCCATCAGAGTCTTCCCCGTGCCCGGGGGCCCCACCAATAGCACTCCCCGCGGGATGCGAGCCCCCAGGGCCTGAAACTTCTCCGGGTAGCTCAGGAAATCCACCACCTCCCGCAGCTCCGTTTTAGCCTCCTCCACCCCAGCCACATCGCCAAAGGTGACAGAGGGCTTATCGCCGGAAAAAACCCGGGCCCGGCTCCGGCCAAAGCTCATGGCCTGGGAGTTCGCCCCCTGGGCCCGCTGAAGCATGAAGAAGATGAGGCCCCCGAAGAAAAGCAGTGGTAAGAAAGTGGTGAGTACGCTGCCCCATCGGAAGCCTCCCACCTTGACCGTCAGCTCCACCCCCATGTCCCCTCCGCTATTCCTGCCGATAAGCACGCCCTCGGTCCGGAGGAGTTCGTACAGTTCGCCGGTGGTGCCCACAAAGGGGGTCTTGAGTTTGGCCCCGTCACCCAACCGGGTGGCCACCAGGTTATTGCCCTGCTGCTCGATGCTTAGTATCTTCCCGTCCTTGGCCTCAGTTATCAACTGGTCCAGGGAACCGGGCTCGGTCCCGCTGGTCGAGGGGAACAGGAAGGAGAACAGGGCCACCGCTCCCATCAATACGATCAACCATATAAAACTAGTTCTGACCCATCTGGGTTTCATCGCCTATTTCCTCTAGTCAATACATTATATCAAAAAAAGTCAACAATAGATATTCGGCCGCTTTTCCGGGATGCCGGTTTAATATTATAATAGGCCCAGCCGGGGGTATACCATCCCGGGGAAAAGGAGGACGCCGTGCCACAGTTGCCGGGCCTGGACAAGGCAGTTAAGGACTTTCAGGGTCTCAGCCCCTTGGTGGCTGCCGCCAAGGCCGGCTGCGACTTCCGCGACGGCGCCTTCCGGTTGAGACTGTTTGACCGGAACTTCCTGGTCTCCCACCCCCAGGGCCAGGTGTCGGAGGAGCTGGGGGGCGAGCGCCCACGCCCGGTGCTGGAGATGATGCTCCTTCACTACCTGGTCACGGCCGACGGCGCGGCCCAGACCGGCCAGTGGATCGCCTACCGGCACCTCCCCGGCGCGTCCCTTTTCGCCACCCGGTTTGTAGGCATGGCCATCAGCCCATTGGTCGCCGGTTTCGGAGATGACATCGAGGGCTTTCGGCGCGCCGCCCGGGCCCTGGGAGGGGACCCCATGGACCGCACCGGCGATGCCTCCTTCCGCTTCCTGGCCCTGCCCCGAATCCCCATGGCCGCCACCCTCTACCTGGGGGATGAGGAGGTGGCCCCCTCTGTAAACATCCTCTTCGACGGAAGCGCCCATCACTACCTGCCTACCGAGGACCTGTCCTATCTGGGCAGTCACCTGAGCCGGTCGCTGAGAAGCTACAAGTAGACAAAATCCCCCTCCGAACCTACCACCAGCCCGACTATTATGGTATACTGAAGGGTACTCTGCGTTTCTCAGGGGGAGTCAACCTTATGATCAGTGTGGAGGAGGCCCTGGAGAGGATTTTGGGCCAAGTCCAGGTGTTGGAGCCGGAATCACGGCCCATCCTGGAGTGCCTGGGCCAGGTGCTGACCGAGGACATACATTCATCCCTGGATGTTCCCCCCCTGGATAACTCCGCCATGGACGGCTATGCCGTCCTATCCGAGAGCACGCGGGGGGCCTCCGCCTCCTCGCCCGCCGTTCTGGAGGTGATCGGCGAGGTGGCCGCCGGCTCCATCGCTCGGGTGGAGGTGAGCGCCGGCAAGGCGGTGCGCATTATGACCGGGGCCGCCGTGCCCCGGGGGGCCGATACCGTGGTGCAGTTTGAGGAAACCGATGAGGTGGAGCGCCGGGCCTCGCCCCAGCTCCCCCAGGACCGGATAGGCGTCCTCAGAGAGGTCCCCCCGGACCTTAACATCCGGCGGGCGGGAGAGGACATTCGCCGGGGGGCCCTGGTGCTGCCACGGGGGACCACCCTCAGGCCCTCCGAGATCGGTGTCCTGGCCTCCCTGGGCCTCAAGGCGGCGCCCGTTGTCCGCCGCCCGACCGTAGCTATCATCGCCACCGGGAACGAGCTCACCGAGGTGGGCGACCCCCTGCCTGCGGGCGGGATCTACAACTCCAACACCTACTCCCTGGCCGCCCAGGTGCGGCGGACCGGGGCCATCCCCAAAATCTTGGGCATTGCCCGGGACACGGTACAGGCGGTGAAGGACCTGATCGGGGAGGGACTCAATTCCGACCTGATCATCACCTCCGCCGGGGTCTCGATGGGTGACTACGATAAGGTCAAAGACGTGCTTATCCAGGAGGGTGAGATAACCCTGTGGACGGTGCGCATGAAGCCGGGGAAGCCCCTGGCCTTCGGGGTGTTCACCCAGGGCACGAGGAAGGTGCCGCACCTGGGACTGCCGGGCAATCCCGTGAGCTCCATGATAACCTTCGAGCTCTTCGCCCGCCCCTCTATCCTGAAGATGCTGGGCAGAACGGTCCTGACCAAAGCCCCCATCTCCGCCACCCTGGAGGGCAACCTGAAGAACACAGATGGCCGCCGGGTCTTCGCCCGGGCCAGGGTCACCAAGCGCAACGGAAACTATTACGCCAAAATCACCGGCCCTCAGGGCTCGGGCATCCTCACCTCCATGGCCCAAGCCGATGGCCTGGTGATCGTTCCTGAGGACGTCCCCCAGATAAAAGAGGGAACCAGGGTTGAAGTGATTATGCTTGATTGGAATGAAGAACAGTGGTGAGGAGTGATCGATGCCACCCATGATCTCCATAGTCGGCCGGGCCAAGTCGGGCAAGACCTCCCTGCTGGAGAGGTTGATACCCGAGCTTAAACGGCGGGGATATCGCCTGGCCACCATCAAGCACAGTGCTCACGGGTATGACCTGAATCAAACGGGGAAAGACAGCCAGCGGCTGGCCAACGCCGGCAGCGATGCCGTGGTGGTCAGCTCCTATCAGGGCTTGTCCATGATCAAGAACGTGGAAAAGGAATTGGGCCCCGAAGAGCTCAGCCTCGAGGTGGGGGATAACTATGACCTCATCTTCACCGAAGGCTTCAAGAAGGGGAAAGCGGCCAAGATCGAGGTCTATAAGCCGGGCCCGGCGGCGAGCCTGGTATGCGACCCCTCGGAGCTGATGGCCGTGGTCGCCGATGAGGCTCTGGACATCACCGTGCCTATCTATCCCAGAAGTGATATATCCGGGCTGGCCGACCTCATCGAACAGAGCCTCCTGGCTCAGGCGGGGAACAGTGAGCTGTCCCTTTCGGTCAACGACCACCCCATACCCCTGAGCCCCTTCATTCAGGACTATATGAGCAGGATCGTGCTGGCCATGGTCTCCGGCCTTAAAGGAACCGGAGAAGCGGGGAGCGTTAATATCCGGCTGCGCCGGGGGCAATAGCCGGGTTCCAGTCCCATGATCTTTGAAGCATCACAGTTTGTCTTCCGTCCGCCCACGGCGGTGGCCCGAGCCCGGAGGGTGCTCGTCAAACCCCATGCTCCCTATCCGGTGCCCTACCCGACGACCACCAGCCGCCAGGGCGTGGAGGCCGTCATCGCCGGAATTCGCCGGGTGAGCGATGCCGATATCATCATCCTGGAGGGAGACCCCCAGGGCAAGTCCATGCAGCCCACGTACCGGGCCCTGGGCTATGACTTTCCCCGGGTGCTCATACTGGATGTCAGGGACAGTGTGTTGGTAGAGGTGGAAAACCCCCTGATAAAACCCTTCGCCCTCCCCTCCATCTGGGTGCCCAGTGTCATTCTTTCCTGCGACTACTGGATAAGCATGTCCCCCTTCAAAATGGTGGGGGAGACAGGCCATTTCAGCATCAGGAACCTCCTGGGGCTCCTGCCCGCGTCCAAATATGCGGTAGGCGAGCTGGAAACCGTGGGCCTGGAAAAGGTGGTCGCCGACATCTACTTTACCCTTCCTTTCGATCTGGGGATAGTGGACGGCCGGCAACTCCTCCACATCGGAAGTGAGGGGGAGGTGGTGGAGGAATACGGCAAGGTATTCGTGGGAGAGCCCTTTGAAGTGGATGGGGAGGCCGCGGAGGCCGCCGGGGGCCGGAACCAATACCTGGAGCTCATCGACTCGGTGCGGTCCGAGTTCGAGGCCTAATCCCCGATCTCGAAGCTGCCGAATTCACCCCTGTAGTCCGACCAACCCACCTTCACACCGTCCACCCGGGCGCCGGGTGGGCCGGTTTCCAATTGCCCGAGGAGGCTCTCCAGAGAGCCCCTTTCCCCCTCAGCCCGGACCTCCAGCCGCCCGTCGCTGCGGTTGCGCACCCATCCCCGGAGACCCTGGGCAACGGCATGCTGGAGAACAAAGGCCCGGAAGTATACCCCCTGGACCCGCCCCGTCACCAGGGCATGAAGGGCCGCCTGCTCCACCGCCCCTACCCGGAGAGGGCCCGGGCCACCACGGGAGAACCCAGGCCGGAGGTCTCGACCAGGCCCTGCTCCCTGGCCAGACTGTGAGCCCGGGCCAGTTCGTGGGGGAGGGGGGGACGGGCCAGCCCCCCGTACTCCAGGGCCCGGTAACAGGGGCGGTACTGGTCCATGATGTTGAAATAGGTGCCCTGGGTTACCTCCCGGGCCAGGAACTCCACCACCCCTTCGGTGCCCGCCAGGTCAAACGGCAGGACCAGATGCCGCACCAGAAGTCCCCGCCGGGCCACCCCCCACCCATCCACCACCAGGTCGCCCACCTGGCGGTGCATCTCTTTCACCGCCGCCCGGTTCATCTGAGGGTAGTGTTCGACGCCGGAGAAGCGGAGGGCGGTTCCGGCATCGGAGAATTTCATATCGGGCATATATATATCCACCACCCCGTCCAGGAGCCCCAGGGTTTCCAGGGTATCGTAGCCCCCGGTGTTATAGACGATGGGCACCGACAGCCCCCGCTCCGCCGCCAACAGCAGGGCCTCCAGGAACTGGGGGACCACATGGCTGGGGCTCACCAGGTTTATGTTATGGCAGCCCCGCTCCTCCAGCGAGAGCATCATTCCGCCCAGCTCCTCCGGCCCCACCTCCCGGCCCCCACCCCGCTGGCTGATATCGTGGTTCTGGCAGAACACACAGCGTAGATTGCAATGCGAAAAAAATATAGTGCCTGAGCCGCCCCTGCCCACCAGGGGCGCTTCCTCCCCAAAATGTGGGCCAAAGCTGGAAACGAACGCCCACCGCCCCGTGCGGCACTTCGCCGTCTCCCCCCTCAGGCGGTCGACCCCGCACCCGCGAGGGCACATCCGGCAAGCGGACAGCCGGGCCAGGGCCTCTTCCACCCGCCCTGCCAGCTCTCCGCCGAGGTAAAGCTCCCGGTAGGCGGCCACTTACCTATTCCTCAGGTCCCGGCTCCTTTACCTCGGGTACCCGCTGCGGTACCTCAGGTGCTCGTTCCTTTTTGCCCTTCCGAATCACATCCACCCTTTCCATAGATGGCTGCTCCAAGACCACGGACCCCTTCTTGGCGTCCTTCTTGGACTTCTTGGTCTCCCGACGCCGAAAGTCCCGACTTCCCATAGCGACACCTCCCGAAACCAGTTTAGCAAATGCCCTCCCTCCTGTAAAGGAGCACCCCTTGACAGGGGCCTCGGGTTGGGTTACAATTTACTAAACCCCCCCCAGGGGGGTGGGGTTTTAGGAGGTCGACAACCTATGGAAGAGGATATCAGGGCTCTATGCCTCAAGCGGCTCGCCTACATCGAGGGACACCTGGCCGGCGTGCGGAGGATGGTCGAGGAGGATAAATACTGCGTGGACATCCTGAAGCAGACCTTCGCCGTGCGCAAAGCCATCGAGAAGATGGACTCCATCATGCTGGACGGTCACCTGCGCACCTGCGTCACCACGGGCATCAAGGACGGCCGGGAGGGGCAGGTCATCAGCGAACTCATGGAACTCTATAACCTGGCCGAGAAATAGAGGGGAGACGGCTATGAGCGATCAAGATACGAAGCAGCTTACCCTTCCGGTAACGGGCATGACCTGTGCCTCCTGCGTGGCCCGAATCGAAGGGGCCCTGGGGGCGGTCCAGGGGGTCACCTCGGCCACGGTCAACCTGGCCACGGAACGGGCCAACGTGGAATATGACCCCCAAAAGGCCGGCATCCCCGACCTGGTCAAGGCCGTCAAGGATGAGGGCTACGATGTGGGCACCCTCTCCACCACCCTGGCGGTAGGGGGGATGACCTGCGCCTCCTGCGTGGGCCACGTGGAGGAGGCACTCCGCGAAGTGGAAGGGGTCACCTCGGCCACAGTCAACCTGGCCACGGAACGGGCCACAGTGGAGTTCATCCCCGGCCGGGCCTCCGTCCCCGATTTCCAGCGGGCCATCGAGGAGGCAGGCTATGAGATGGTGGGCGTGCAGGAGGAGGGGGAGGCCCTCCGCGACCGGGAGGCCGAGGCTCGGGCCCGGGAGATCCGCACGCTGAAGAGAAAGGTCATCTTCGCCCTGACCCTGGGGGCCGTTATCCTCGTGGGCACCTTTTCCGAAATGTTGCCGTGGATGCCCCGCTTCCTGGGCAACTGGTATTTCCTGTGGGCCCTGGCGACCCCGGTCCAGTTCTGGGCCGGCTGGCAGTTCTACCACGGCGCCTGGGCCGCTGCCCGCCACCGCACCACC
Organism: Dehalococcoidia bacterium; assembly: GCA_036447315.1. Lineage (GTDB taxonomy): Bacteria > Chloroflexota > Dehalococcoidia > JACVQG01 > JAZFUS01 > JAZFUS01. The sequence continues at coordinate 2,523 of JAZFUS010000218.1, read as the reverse complement.
AACATGAACACCCTGATCGCCATGGGTAGCTCGGCGGCCTATGGCTACAGCGTGGCGGCTATCCTCCTGCCCGGCCTCTTCTCGACCGGGGGGCTGGCCCACAAAGTCTATTTTGACACCGCCGCCATCATCATCGGCCTCATCCTCCTGGGGCGCTTCCTGGAGGCCAGGGCCAAGGGGGAGACCTCGCTGGCCATCCGCAGGCTTATGGGGCTCGGGGCCAAGACGGCTCGGGTGGTCCGCGACGGCCAGGAGGTGGACATCCCCGTGGCCGAGGTAACGGTAGGGGATATTATCCGGGTGCGCCCCGGGGAGAAGGTGCCTGTGGACGGTATCGTCCAGGAGGGCCACTCCTCGGTGGATGAGTCCATGCTCACCGGAGAGAGCATCCCCGTGGAGAAGGGTGTGGGCGCCCAGGTGGTGGGGGCCACCATGAACAAAACGGGCTCCTTCACCTTCGCGGCCACCAAGGTGGGCAGGGATACCGCCCTGGCCCAGATTATCCAGCTGGTGGAGGAGGCCCAGGGCTCCAAGGCCCCCATCCAGCGCCTGGCCGACCTTATCGCCAGCCGTTTTGTACCCGCCGTCATCGGGGTGGCCGTACTCACCTTTGTCGTATGGTTCCTGTTCGGTCCGGAGCCGGCCCTGACCTTCGCCCTCCTCAACTTTGTGGCCGTGCTCATTATCGCCTGCCCCTGCGCCCTGGGGCTGGCCACCCCCACCGCCATCATGGTGGGCACGGGGAAGGGGGCGGAGAACGGCATCCTCATCCGGGATGGTGAGGCCCTGGAGACCGCCCACAAGATCCGGGCTATTGTCTTCGATAAGACAGGCACGCTGACCCAGGGCAAGCCGGTGGTCACCGATGTGGTGGCCCAGGCCTCCGAGGGGGAGCTGCTGCGCCTGGCGGCCAGTGCCGAGCGGGGCTCGGAACATCCCCTGGCCGAGGCCATTGTCAACGAAGCCGTAGGGCGGGGCCTGGAATTGAGCGAGGCCACGGACTTCCAGGCCATCCCCGGACACGGCATCGAGGCCAGGGTGGACGGGAAGGGGGTAGTCATGGGCAACCTCAAGCTGATGCAGGAGAGGGGCTTCTCCCTGAACGGGCTGGAGAAGCACGCCCCGGCCCTCTCCCAGCAGGGGAAGACCCCCATGTTTGTGGGCTGGGACGGACAGGCCGAGGGCATCATCGCCGTGGCCGATACCCTGAAACCCGGCTCCGCCCGGGCGGTGAAGCAGCTCCACGGGTTGGGGTTGGAGGTGATCATGATCACCGGCGACAATCTCCCCACAGCCCAGGCCATCGCCCGGGAGGCGGGCATCGACCGCGTGCTGGCCGAGGTGCTCCCCCAGGACAAGGCCCAGAGGGTGAAGTCCCTCCAGGAGGAGGGGAAAGTGGTAGCCATGGTGGGTGATGGCATAAACGATGCCCCCGCCCTGGCCCAGGCCGATGTGGGTATCGCCATCGGCACCGGCACCGATGTGGCCATGGAGGCCTCGGACATCACCCTCATGAGCGGCGACCTCCAGGGAACAGTCACCGCCATAGCCCTCTCCAAGCGGACCATGAGGACCATCAAACAGAACCTGTTCTGGGCCTTCTTCTACAACACCGCGCTGATACCGGTGGCCGCGGGGGTCCTCTATCTTTTCTTCTCGGAAGGCACCGTGCCCACCGCCCTACAGCCGGTGCTGGGCGAGTTTGGATTCCTCAGACCCATCCTGGCCGCCGCCGCTATGGCCTTAAGCTCGGTCACCGTGGTCACCAACTCCCTCAGGCTCAGAGGCTTCTCGGTGCCCCGGTAACACAAATTCATAAGGAGGTGAAGTACACCATGGCCAAAGACCCTGTCTGCGAGATGGATGTAGACGAAAAGGCAGCAGCCGCTACCTCGGAGTATAAGGGGACAACCTATTACTTCTGCGCCGTAGGCTGCCAGCGGGCCTTCGAAAAAGACCCCGAGAAATACCTGCGGAAGACCTAGCCCGCCCGGCGGCGGAAAAGTCCGGAAAGCCCCCCGGGACACCCCGTATGCCTCCCCGGGGGGAATTTCTCCGGAGGGGGCTCCGTTTTTCTTGACGGGGCCCCCTTAATTTTGATATATTTCTTTGAAAAGGGAGAAGAGCATGCCCAACCCCCAGTTCAAAGAGATGCGCCGGGCATACGGTTTCGATGAGGTGGCTCTGGTGCCCGGGGATGCCACTATCAACCCGGAACAGACCAAAATAGACCTGGACCTGGGGGGCCTCATCTTCCCCCTACCCATCATGGCCGCAGCCATGGATGCCGTGGTCGACCCCGACTTCGCCATACTCTTTGGCCAAAAAGGGGGGGCGGCGGTGCTCAATCTGGAAGGGGTGTGGACCCGGTATCAGGACCCGTCGGAGGCCTTGGAGACCATTGCCATCACCCCCCAGGACCAGATAACTCCCCTTCTCCAGAAGGTGTACTCGGAGCCCATCAAGGAAAACCTCATCGGCGAGCGCATCCGCCAGATAAAAGGGGGCGGGGTCAGGGCAGTG
>JAZFUS010000217.1:0-6515 GCA_036447315.1 Dehalococcoidia bacterium | reverse complement strand
TCGTTCCTGCCCCAAGCACGCCTGTCTCCTTTGTAGGTCATGATCTGGCAATATTTGCACGGCTGTTTCTCCAACCAGAAGCGGCAATCCATGTAGACCTGGATGTTCAGGCAATCAGAAGGCCCGGCAGACACCACTCTGCGCATGGGCGTTCCGCGGCTGGTCTTCTTGCTGTAGAACTCAGGATGTGCTACGAAAAAGCATTCCTCCATGGGCTGTTTCCCGTCCATAAGCATCAACCTGTCGTCCACCACATCCAGGGTAAAGGGGTTGCCCCGTCTTAGCATCTTCGTCCCCCTGGCTGATTCCATGCCACAGAGCCAGGTCCCGTCTCGGAACACAGCCCCACCCAGGCGCTGCAGATTTAACGGCTTGCCATGCTGATATACCACCTCTTCATACACCGAGTTTGACTCCCGGGCCCTGTCAAATGCCCTCTCACTCACCTTCACGCCACGTATCGCTGTGTCAATCTTGAGGGTGACAATCCTGGGTACCTCCGGGTATCTGTTCACAACCTCTCCGAATGTTAGCTCGCCCGCGGCCTTGCTCATTCTCGTCTCCTCTGGCGGTGACACTCCCGATGGGCTCCTTTTAAAGACGGCTGATCTTCGCCTCCCGCGTCTTCTCGAAGGCGACGTCCCCCATTTTGCACCGCCTGAAACCGCCCGTTGGGGACCATGTCGGCAATGCTAAACCGATGCTCGCTGGATGTCAAGAACTCCCACAAGCCCAAAACCGGTCCCGCAGCCGGCCCTATGATGTGGGTCCATATCTCTCTACGCGTCTCCCCTCCGGTGCTTGGGGAGCAACAGGGACAGCCCGGAGGCCGCCAGCAGGGACAAGCCGCCGGCGATAAAAGCCGGGTCATAGCTGCCGGTCCCCTGCTGCCTTTTGGTGGCCTCGAAGACCCACCCGGCCAGGACGGGGCCCACCGCTCCCCCCCAGGAACCTCCCATATGGACCATCCCGTATATCGCTCCCATGGCGCTCAGACCAAACAGCTCAACGGTCACCGCGGGGAATAAGGGTGTCCAGCCGCCATAGGCCAGTCCAAAAAGGGCGGCAAAGAGGTAGATGGCCCCCGCGGTCCGGGCCCCAACCAGCCAGAACATGGCCACCGCCCCCAGACCAAAGCTTGAAGCCAGGGCAACTCTCCTGCCGATGCGGTCGGAGAGGGCGCCCACCCCTATCTTCCCTATTATGGCCGTGACCCCGATTATGGATATAAAGCCGGCACCGGTGGCGGCGGAGAGGCCTATGTCGGTGGCATGTTTGGGCAGGTGGACTATCACCATGTCCAGGCTCATGAAGCCGAAGGCGCCTCCGATAAACACTACCCAGAAAGAGAAGTTGCCCAGGGCCCGGCGCAGGGTGAAACCGCCCGGAGCCGGCCCTAAACCCCCGGTAGAGGCCGGGCCCCCTTCTCCGGGGCCGGAGGCCGCGCCATAGGCGGTAAGCCCCTTGTCCTGCGGGTCCCTCCTCAGCACCAGGGCAGACAGGGATACGACCGTACCCACCAGCAGCCCCAGGAAAACATACGCCGTACGCCAGCCAAAGCTACCGATCAGGTACCGGCTGACCAGGGGCAGGACGGCGGTCCCCAACCCCACCCCGGAGACCACGATCCCCTGGGCCAGGCCCAGTTTCTCCACAAACCAGTGGTTTACCGCGGACACCACGGGGATATAGGTGGCGCTCATGCCCAGGCCCACCGCCAGGCTGAAGATGGTATAGAACTGCCACAGGCCGGTCATCTGAGACATGGCCAGGAGGCCGATGCCCACCAGGAGGCCACCCCCCAGGGCCACCAGGCGCGGACCATACCTATCCGTCGCCAAGCCCACCGGCACGGCAAAGACCCCTAAACCGATGGCGCCCAGAGATGGCCCCAGGGCGGCCACATCCCGGGGCCAGCCAAACTCCTCCAGGATGGGGCCGAAGAAGACGCCGAAGCTCTGCCACAGCCCCAGGGTAAGCACCATGATCACGAAGGAAGCGATGACTATCCACCAGCCATAGAAGAAAGGCCGGCTCCGCTCAGCCAAGCGGGGAAGTCCTGGGAGGCCGCCTCGCCCCCATAACCAGGGCCGCGGCCGCAAGAAAAGCGATAGCCCCTACGGCAAAAGCCGGAAGGTAGCTTTGAGTGACGTCAAAAACGTATCCAGCCATGACTGTGCCCCCGGTCCCGAAGGTGGCGGTGCCCGCCTGCATGGTACCGAATATCGCCCCCAGGGAAGCCACCCCAAAGACCTCACCGGCGGTCGCCGCCAGCAGGGTCATCCAGCCCCCGAAGGCAAAGCCGAAGGCGATGGCAAACCCGTAGAGCATCCACTCCTCATCGGCCCTCAGGAGCCAGAGCATAACCATGCCCGCCATGGCATTGGTGATAGCCAGGGTGGTTTTGGCCCCTATCCGGTCGGCGAGCCAGCCCATGACCACTTTGCCTATGATGTTGGTAAAGCCGATTATTCCCAGCATGGTAGCCGCCACGGCAGCCGATATCCCGACATCGGTTACGTGAGGGACCAGGTGAATCATTGTCATCTGCATGGCCAGGGAGCCCAGGGCTCCGGACAGGAGTATCATCCAGAAGACCCGGAGATGGACGACCTGGCGCAGGCTGAAGGCCGGCGGGGGAGCCCTCTCCTCACCGGCAGAAACCGATGCCCCCCCGGGCCCGGCATCCGGGGCTTCGCCATAGGGCCACAGGCCTTTCTCCCGGGGGTCCCGCCTCACAGCCTGCGCGGCGCTCACCACGGTAAGGCCCACCACCACCGACAGTATCATATAGGCCTGGCGCCACCCATACTGGGTAACCAGGTAGTGCGTGATGGGCGGCATGATGGCCTGGCCCAACCCCGCCCCGACCCCGACCAGGCCCAGGGCCAGCCCCCTCCTGTCCGTAAACCAGCGGCTCACGGTGGTCAAAAGGGGTGTCACGATGCTCATACCCAAAGCCATCATGGGAAACACCAGGTAGAACTGCCACAGCGAGCTTACCTGAGACATCAGGAAATATCCCACGCCATTTATCAGGCCCACGCCGGTTATCACCAGCCGGGGGCCATAGCGGTCGGTCAGGGCGCCCGAGGACAGGGCCGTGGCGGCTATGGCCAGCCCACCCACAAAGAACCCGGCGGCCGTGGTCGTGCGGGTCCAGCCAAACTCCTCCATAATGGGCTTGAAAAATACCCCGAAGCTCATGTGGGTGCCAATTGTGACGGTGATTAACACCATCCCGGCGATAACTATCCACCAGCCGTAGAACAGGCTCCCACTTCCCTTTTCCATGGATTCCTTTCCGGAGGTTTACCTTTCCGGACGCTTTATCGAGAGGATAAGGCCTGTGGCGGCGAAAAACAACACGGCCACCATCACAAAGGCCAGAAAATAGCTGCCCGTTTGGTCGTATATGAGTCCGGCCATAAACGGCCCGGCACCGCCCCCCAGACCGTTACCCGCCTGTGTGGCCCCTATGAGGGCGCCCAGGGAGCCGGTGCCAAAGAGGTCGCCTATTATGGCCGGAAACATGGGGATCCAGCCCCCAAAGGCAAAGCCATAGATGACGGCAAAGCCGTAGAACATCCAGGGGCTCGTGGCCCTGGTAAGCAAGAGCATCATCACCCCGGCCACGGCAAAACAGGAGGCCAGGGCCGCCTTCCTGCCTATCCGGTCGGAGACGGGCCCCACCACCAGCTTCCCGGCGATGTTGGCCCCGCCGATGACGGCGATGAAGGTGGTGGCCATCCCCCGGGATATGCCTATGCCGGGGTCGGTGGCATAGTTTACCAGGTGCATCAGCACCATAACCTGGCCGAATACCGCGAGAAAGGCGGCCGCCAGCACCGACCAGAAAGCCCGGGTGCGGATGGCTTCCCTGAAGGTGAAGCTCAACCCCGAGGCCGCCTCAGGATCGCCCTCTATCCCCGGCGGCCCGCCGCCCGTCGATGTCCCGTTTTCCCGGGGGCCCCGCCTCAGGAAGAGCCCCATCCCAATGGTGCCCGCCCCGATGATCACCCCCATGATCACATAAGAGGTACGCCAGTTATGATCTATCAGCAGGAAACCGGCCAATAGGGGCATGATCACCTGGCCCAGACCTCCTCCCACGGTGGTCAATCCCAGGGCCTGGCCCCGTTTCTCCACGAACCAACGGCTAACCGTGGACATGATGGGGGCCGAGGCGGCACTCATCCCCATCCCCACCAACAAGAAAAAGAGGTAGTACTGCCACAGGGGGTCAAGGGACGTATGCAGTCCCACCCGGGAGACCAGGACGTAGCCCCCACCGGTAAGCAACCCGCAGGCTACCACCACGATCCTGGGACCATAGCGGTCGGCCAGAGCCCCGGCCGAAAAGGCCAGAAGGCCTGAGACCAGGAAGATCAGGGAAGAGGCCATGGAGGTGGCCGCCCGGCTCCAGCCGAACTCCGCCGCCACCGATTTAAAGAAGATGCCAAAGGTGTAGAGCCCACCGATGACCAGGACCCATATGGCCATGCCCAGTATCACGATCACCCAGCCATAGAAGAACCTCGTCCCCGCTTCAGGACGGGGGGGGCCGAAGGGGGCATCATACGGTTCAGGCATGTGCCCCCTTTATGGGTTGCTTCACGGTGAGGACCAGGGCGCCCGCCAGGTAGAACATGGTCCCCGCCAACAGGAAGGCCCAGAAGTAGCTCCCCGTGACATCGAAGATATATCCCCCCAGAAAGCTTCCTATGGCTGCCCCCACGGAGACGGCCAGATGGTTAGCCCCCACCAGGGCCCCCAGCGAGGCCATACCGAACAGATCGCCCATAATAGCCGGAAACATGGGAATCCAGGCCCCATAGGCAAAGCCGAACAGGGCGGCGAACACGTAGAACATCCACTCCTCCCTGGTGACCAGAAGCCACAGCATCATGGTCCCCGCCATGAAAAACACGATGCTCAGGGTGGCCTTTCTGCCTATGCGGTCGGATATGGGGCCCATCACCAGCTTGCCCACCATATTGGACAGACCGATAAGGGCAATAAAGCGGGGGGCTACCTCCCGGGATACGCCCAGGTCCGTGGCATGGGGGACCAGGTGCATCATCAGCATCACCTGGCCAAACAGGGCGAAGGAGGTAACGGCAAACACCCTCCAGAAGGCCTGGGTGCGCGCCGCCTCCCGGAGGCTGAACCCCCGGGGGGGCAAGCCGGCCTGAGACCCGGTCGAAGGCGCGGCGCCGGCGGAGAGTCCCACCGCTTCAGGATCACGGCGCAGGAACTGGGCCAGGAGGCCCAGGGCCACCACGATGAGGAGGCCCTGTACCGCATATGCGGTCCGCCACCCGTAGCCCAGGATCAGGTAGCTGGCCAGGAGAGGCATAAGGAACTGCCCGAAACCTCCGCCCAGGGTCATCAGGCCCACGGCCTGTCCCCGCCGGGCCACGAACCAGCGGCTAACGGTGGCGGTGAGGGGGGCGGAGGTACCGCTCATCCCCAGGCCCACCACAAAGTAGAAGAGATAGAACTGCCCCAGGGACCCGACCGCGTCCAGGACTCCCATCCGGGACAGGAGAAGGTAGCCCCCGCCCAGGACCACCCCACACAAACTGACCACGATCCTGGGCCCGTATCTATCGGTGAGGATGCCCATTACGGTGGCCATGGCCCCCGAGGTCAGGATAACCAGGGAGCTGGCCATGGAGGTGGCCGCCCGGCTCCAGCCGAATTCCCCGGCCACCGGCTTGAAGTAGACCCCAAAGGTATAGTAGTGGCCGATACTCAGTATCCACACCAGGGAGCCAACGACAACAATTACCCACCCGTAATAGAAAGGGAACAGGCGGGAGACCGGTCTGCCTTCACTCATAGCGTCCCCCCGCCGCCGGTACCATACTCTCCGGCACCTTCAAGGTAAGGACAGACACCACTCCACCCAGCAGCAACGCCCCCCCCAGCAGGAAGGCCGGACCGTAACCTCCGGTTATATCGTAAATGTAGCCGGTTAAAAAACCGCCGAAGAAGCCGCCCACGAAGTTGCTGGTCAGCACCAGCCCAAAGATAGCCCCCACCGAGCCCAGCCCGAAGATATCCCCCACCAGGGCCGGATACATGGGTATCCAGCTCCCATAGGCCCAGCCGAAGATAACCGCGAAGATATAGAACATCCAGAGGTCCCTGGACAGGAACAGCCAGAACATCATGACGGCAGCCAGGCCCAGGGAGAAAACCAGCAACCGCATCCTGCCGAAGCGGTCGGATATCATGCCCATGACCAGTTTGCCCACAATGTTGCTCAGTCCAATCACCGACATCAAGGTAGCGGCCACTTTGGGGGTTATCCCCTGGTCGATGGCATTGGCCACCAGGTGCTGGAGCATCAGCTGGTGGCTGAAGGCCCCCACCGCAGCGGCCAGCGCCAGGTGCCGGAAGGCCCCGGTAGCCACAGCCTCGCGGAGAGTAAAGTCCCTTTCGGGGGCGCCTCCTCCCCCTTCCGGAGGAAGCACCGCCGCGCGGTCCGGAGACCTCCCATCGGGGAG
>JAZFUS010000216.1:0-2239 GCA_036447315.1 Dehalococcoidia bacterium | reverse complement strand
TTTATCCGCCATAGCGGTATCCTCCTTCTAGGCCGCCCTGTAGAACTGGTCGATTACGTCATAGGGGCAGATCTCGATGAGCAGCCCCATGGTGTGTTTGGTCCGAAGCCACAGGGCCGGAAGCTCTATGGTGGGGTGCATGTTCTGCTTCACATACTCGATCCCTTCGGCATCCAGGAACCGGGCAGCGGCATCCATGTCCCGGACAGTATAGCAGACGGAGCGCAGGCCCTCCCCTTTTCGCGCCAGGAAGCGGCCCGCCAGGCCATCTGGGTCGGTGGGCCCCAGGAGCTCGATGAAGTTATCCCCAACGGGCACGATGGCATTATTCACGCCCTGGCCCGGGGTGTCATGCCGAATTATGGGCTTGAGTCCCAGGAGCTTGTCGTACATCTCCAGGGCATCATCGAGGCTGCTGACCACGTGATGGGCATGGCTGAACTTCACCACCTCGGTATCGCCCATCCTGGCTCCGGAGGTTTTGCCCCTCTTGTCGCCCAGCAGCTCCTCGGGGAGCATCTCCAGCATCAGCCCGTGTCCGGACTTGGGATGAAGCCATCCCCTTTTGGTGGGCAGTTCGGCGTTGGCCTCCTGCACGATCACCCGGGCCCCCTTGCTCTCCATCTCGGCGGCCTGCCGGTCGACATCGTCCACCACCAGGCTGATATGGTAGATGCCCTCTCCCCAGGTCTCGATGTACCGCCCCAGGATGCCCTGCGGGTCGGTGGGCTGGAGGGGCTCCGCAAAGTTATCGCCGATGGCGCACAGGGCGTTTACCACCCCGTCATCGGGTAGGTCCTTCCTCTCCACCACTTCCAGTTTGAACAGCCGGGCGTACATGTCCACGGCGGCCTCCCGGTCCCTCACCGCGTGCCCGTAGTGGCTCAGCGCCTTTATCATTTGACACCCCCGTTTATCAGTCTTTCTGTACCAGCTCCAGGAGCACGCCCTTTGTGGAGCGGGGATGGAGGAAGGCCACCTTACCCACCGCTCCGGGCCGGCTCACTTTATCTATCAGTTGCACACCCTTTGCCTCGAGGTCCTTAAGCTCCCGGTCGATGTCGTCCACCTCCAGGCAGATGTGGTGGATGCCCTCGCCCTTGTTCTCGAGGAACTTGGCCAAAGGGCCCTCATCGCTCAGGGGCTCAAGGAGCTCGATCTCGGAATCGCCCACGGGCAGAAAGCATACCTTGACGCCGTCCGACGGCTGCTCCTGTACCTTCTCCACGTGAAGGCCCAGGGCGTCCCGGTACAGGCCCAGGGCCTCTTCGATACTTTTGACCGCCACGCCCAGGTGGTCGACTTTCTTTATCATCGCTGCCTCCCTTCTATTTTCCCGTAAAACGGGGCTCCCGCTTCTCCATGAAGGCATTGAAACCCTCGCGGTGGTCCTCGGTGCCGAAGAGCAGGGACGTGGCCTCTACCGTAAAGGCCAGGTCCTCCCCACCGAACCCCCGGTTGACAGCCGCCTTGGTCATGGCGACGCCCAGGGGGGCCAGCCTTATGACTTTCCGGGCCTCCTCCCGGGCGGCCTCCATGAGCTGAGGCAGGGGCACCACCCGGTTCACCAGCCCCAGCCTCTCGGCCTCGAAGGCGTCTATGGTCTCGCCGGTGAGAAGGAGCTTTTTGGCCCGCTTGGCCCCCATGATGCCGGGCAGGCGCAGGGAGGCAAAGGCGGGGTAGATCCCCAGCCGGGCCTCGGGCAGGCCGAAGGAAGCGTTCTCCGAGGCGATGGTCATGTCGCAGGCCAGGGCCACCTCGAACCCACCACCCAGGGCATAGCCGTTCACCGCGGCGATGGCCGGCTTGTCCATCTTCTCCAGGCCGATCATCAGGGGCATGACCTCCTTGATGAAGGCCCGGGCCTTTCCCGCGGAGAGCCCCTCGAAAATGCCGATATCATCACCGGCGCAGAAGGCCCGGTCCCCGGTCCCGGTAAGGATCACCGCCCGGACCGAGTCATCGGCATCGACATCCTTCAGGGCCTTTATGACCTCCCGGTAGGAGTCCATGCTCAGGGCATTTAGCTTGTGGGGCCGGTTCAGGGTGATGGTGGCGATGCCGCCATCCTTCTCATATAGGATATCCTTATAGGCCATGGGCCCGTTCCTCCCTATCTCCCCTGGAATTTGGGCGCCCGCCTCTCGATGAAGGCCCGGGACCCCTCCCGGGCGTCCTCGGTGACCAGGAGCAGGGTTGCCATCTCCGTTATGTAGGCCACGTCCTCGCCTCCCCCCTT
>JAZFUS010000215.1:0-5448 GCA_036447315.1 Dehalococcoidia bacterium | reverse complement strand
CCGGGACGCGGGGGTGGTGGCCATCGTGGCCGTGGGCTCCGATCTCGAGTCCAACCGCCGCACCCTGGAGATAGCCGGGAGGCACCGGGGCTACGTGTTTCCGGCCCTGGGCCTCCATCCCATGAATCTGGGAGGGGCGTCTCCGGATATCGAGCCCAACCTGCGGTTTATCGAGGACCACATCCGGGAGCTGGTGGCCATAGGTGAGATAGGGCTGGACTATCGCAAGGATGTGGTGGGCCGGGCGGGGAAGGACCTTCAGCGCCATGCCTTCCGGTGCTGCCTGGGGCTGGGGGTGGAGTACAAAAAGCCGGTCCTGGTGCATTCCCGTTATGCCTGGAGGGACTGCTTCAATGAGGTCAACGGGGTGGGGGTGGGTAGGGCGGCGTTCCACTGGTATACCGGGCCGCTGAGCACGCTCAAGGACATCCTGGGGCAGGGCTACATGGTTTCCGTCACCCTGGCCGCCGAGTACCACGAGGAGCACCGGCGGGCGATAGGGGAGGTGCCCCCGGAGAGCCTCATGCTGGAGACCGATGCCCCCGTGGTGTATCGAGAGCACCGCTCGGAGCCGGCGGATGTGGCCCGGAGCCTCCGGGCGGCGGCCGGGCTGAGGGGCCGGGACCCCGGCGGGCTCGCCCGGACGACCACCGATAATGCCCTCCGCTTCTTTGGCCTGTCACTTGATAATGAGGGGGAGGGTGAGGTGGTGCGGGTCCGGGACTCAGGTTGAAGCCGTGACATCGCCCTCGTCCCCGGGGCCGGCGCCCGAGGATTCCTCCGGGTCATCCAGCTCGGCCAGGTCGAACTTCATACCGTCCCGGGCCGCCAACACCCTTACCCCTGTCTCCTCCGATAGCGTTTTGGCCACCTCCCAGGGCCGGGCCCGCCACATGGTCATCCCGAAGTGGGTGAGGATGGCCACCCTGGGCCGCAGCGCCAGGATGATCTCCCGGGCATCGGGGACGGAGAGGTGCTGAGCGGGGCCTCCGGGCTCGAGGCGCAGGGTGTTGATGATCAGAAGCTCACCCCCGTATTGTCGGCTGAGTCCGGGGAAATACTCGCTGTCCACGATACAGGAGAAGGTATGCCGTGGTGTGCGAAATACCAGCCCGTAGGTCTCCACCGGGTGCCGGTGCCTCAAAGGGGTTTCCAGGGTGATGTCGTCGATAGTGTAGGTCCCGCCTTCGGCCAGGACCTCGATATTCCCGGGATACTCGCGGATATATCTCAGGATGACGGGGTCGTCTTCCAGGGCATCGGCGGGGGCGAAGACGGTGCCCCGCTTCCGGAACCCGCCCTCGGTCATGGCCTCGATCATGGCATTGATGTCACCCGAGTGGTCCAGGTGCCGGTGAGAGAGGATGATGGCCCGGAGCCGGGTGGGGTCCAGTTTCCTTTTGACGCACTGGACCAGTGAGCCCGGCCCGGGGTCCAGGAGGACCTGGGTGCCTCCCAGATCGAGCCAGAGGCCTCCCGAGGCCAGAAGCTGCTTGGAGACCATGATCCTGGCCCCGGCAGACCCCAGGAAGGTCAGCCGGTCCGTCGGGGAGTTATGTATGCTTTGGGGGCTTTTGGGGGTTTTGGGTTCCATTTTTGCTCGCTACTTCGTGCCGTTCCCTATGGCGACGGCGGGGACCTTTTGACTCCCGGCTCCGGGGGTGGGTAGAATAGGCGGGGCGCCGGGCGCTGCGCTCGGCTCTCCGGGAAGGAGCCGCCGATGGATACCATGTGGGCACCCTGGAGGATGGAGTACATCATGATGGAGAAGCCGGAGGGGTGCATCTTCTGCGACAAACCGGGGGAGGACCGGGACGCGGACAACTATATCCTCCACCGGGGAGAGAGCAATTTTGTCATCCTCAACAGCTATCCCTATAACCCCGGGCACCTCATGGTGGCCCCCTACCGGCATGTGGCCCATCTGGAGGAGCTGGCCGATGGGGAGCTGACGGAGCACTTCCGCCTGGTCAGCCGGGTCACCGAAGCCCTGACCCGGGAGCTTGGTCCCGGCGGCTTCAACATTGGAATGAACCTGGGGAAAGTGGCCGGGGCGGGGATCGAGGGGCATATTCACACCCATGTGGTGCCCCGGTGGGAGGGGGACGCCAACTTCATGCCGGTGATATCCCAAACCCGGGTTATCCCGGAGGACCTGGCTGCCACCTTTGCCAGGCTCAAGGGCAAATTATAAACCGTTCAGGGCCTCCCGGTAGACCTGTAGGGTCCGCTCGACAAGGCTATCCCAGCTATATTTTCCGATAACGTACTCCCGGGCCCTCTCCCCCAGTTTCGCGGCCTCCTCCCTGTCCCGCAGCAAACGGATGATGGCCTGGGCCAGCTGGCCGGGGTCTTTCCCATCCACCAGAAGTCCTGTTTGTCCGTCCTGGACGATGTCCGTGGTCCCACCCACCCGGCTGGCTATCACGGGCCTGCCGGCGGCCATGGCCTCCAGGAGCACAATGCCGAAGGCCTCGTACTCCGAGGGCAGAACGAACACATCGGCGGTGGGGTAGGCATCCATCACTGTCCCGTGATTCAAGTGCCCGGTAAAAATAAGGGACTCGCTGGTCCCCAGCCGGGCGGCCAGCTCCACCAGGGCGGCCTTCTCTCCCCGGTCGGGGCCGATAACGACAAACTTGACCTTCCCAATGGCCTGAAGGACCGCCGGCATGGCTCGGACCAGGTGCTTAAGACCTTTTCGCGGGGAGATGTGGCCCACAAAAAGGGCCACCCGGTGATCATTCAGGCCCAGGGTATCCCTGAAGGAGCCGGTGGGTGGCGGGCCGAGCCCATTTTGTTCCACGCCGCTGGGAGGGATTACCGTGATCTTGCCCTCGTCGACCCCCAGTTGATTGACCATATAGTTCTTGGTGAATTCCGACACCGCGATTACCCGCTTGGCCACCTTGAAAGCAAAGCGTCCCACGGTGCTTTCGTAGACAGCCCTGGCCCAGCGCTCACCCTTCTCGGTATAGACTGAATAGGGTTGGAGGTGGGGGGTGTATACCAGGGGCCTTTTCCCCAGCAGGCTGGCCAGGGCGGCCATGTCCGTGGACGGATAGAAGAAGCCGTGGGCATGGATAACCTGGCCCTGGGTGTCCCGCAGCAGGCTGGGGAGCAGGGAGGGAATGAGCAGGGTGCGAAACACCTTGACGGGGGCGGCAAACCTCCTGACCTCGATGCCGTCCAGGGTCTGGGGGCCGCGGCCGTAGGATGCCTTCCAGTCGAGGTCCCGGTCCGAGGTGAAAACGGATACCCGGTGACCCTGCTCGATGAGCCGCCGGGAGAGGCAGTGGATATGATACTCGACACCGCCGTCGATGGGGAACTTTTGCCGGACCTGTATTATGTGCATGCCGGTTCCATCGCCCCGCGCCGTTACCTGCCTATCCAGGGACGTTGCCCTGTCTGCTCCTGGATACCAGGGGCATAGCGATGGTTAAAATCAGGGAGCCCGCCATCATGGCGGCGCTCAGGTAGAAGGTGCTGATGATGCCGTAGGCGTCGGCGGCCCATCCGGCCAGCCAGGGGGACAGGGCGGCGGCCAGTATGTTCACCCCGAAGATCAGGGCGATGGTGCTTGAGCCCACCTCCGATTTTGTGGTCTCCAGAGCAAAGGCGAAGATAACGGGCCGGATGGAGAAGAGAAACAGCCCCAGCCCTATCAGGGAAGCCAAAAAGCCCATACCCATCGGCGTCAGGGGCCATATCAGGTCGGTCCTGGCCAGGCCCGTCCCGAACCAGGCTATCCCCAGCAGCAGGATGGCGCACAGGCTCAGGCTGAAGATCATGGTGGGCCTTCTCCCCGTCCGGTCGGAGATGGTGCCCACCAACAGGGCCGAGAACAGGCTGGGGATGTAGAGGATGGTCCCGTAGATCCCGGACTCGGCCACGGTCATGGACAGAGTATTGAGCAGGAAGATGGGGATGAAGGCCATGAGCACGTTCTGGCTCCCGGTGCGCAGGGCGGAAATGCTCGACAGAATGAGCAGGGTGCTGTTGGAGACCATGGCCTTGAGCCCCTGCAGGTATCCCTTGAAATCCATCTGCCCCGACCCCGCCCGTGGCGACTCCTTTATGAAAAGCCACAGGGCCACCCCCAGGATGGTTCCGGGGATCACATTGACACCCAGGGCCCATCTCCAGCTCATGATGGCCAGGAGGGCTCCGAAGGCGATGGGGGCGGCGGCGTCCCCGATATTGGCGCCGAATTCGTGGATGGAAAGGGCGAACCCTTTGCGATTGGCGAAGGCGTTGGATAGGGTGACCATGGCGGCCGGATGCCAGGCTGTAGCGCCCAGGGACATTGCCGTCACCGTTATCTGCAATATCAAAAAGGTGGGGGACAGCCCGACCAGAAGGTAAATAATGGCCGACCACAGGATGGATATCGCCAGCACCATCCGCACCCTGCCCAGCCAGTCGACCGCGGCCCCGGCAAAGATGTTGGACAGCGCACCCAGGGCTATGCGGAGGAAATGGAGCCGTCCCATCTGGACATTGTTAAGACCGAATTCATCGCCGATCTTGGGTACTATCCAGAAAAACCCTTGAGTGTACCAGTGTACCAGGGCATGACCTAGGCCCAGTAGAGCTAAGATAGCACGGTTTCTCCTATTCAGGCATTCATATCATTGTAAGGCAGGCGGCCTTCCTTGACAAGGGGTGGTGGGGGGAATAAGCTAAAAAACAGCGCTTAAGATAGGGTGATGTAATGACACAATTTCAAGAGGTCGTCGAGGACCGCCACCGGTATGCCCAGGAGTGGAAAGCCCGGACGGGGCGCCGGGTGGTGGGTTGCTTCTGCACCTATGTCCCCGAGGAGGTTATCTACGCCGCCGGGATGCTGCCGGTGAGGATTCTGGGCAGTCACGAGCCCCAGGACGTCACCGAGAGCCATATAGCCGGGATGTACTGCCCCTTTTGTCGCGACGTGCTTGCCCAGGGGCTCCTGGGCCGGTACGAATATCTGGACGGCATCGTTATGGCCAACAGCTGCATCCATCTGCGCCAGGCCTTTGACAGCTGGGGGACCCACCTTCCCGTTTCCTTCAGCCATTTTCTCTACATGCCCTGCCGGGTGGAGGAGCGGGGAGCCGGGGACTGCCTGGAGGCGGAGCTTCAGGAACTCAAGGGCGCCCTGGAGTCCTGGACCGGTCAGGCCATGTCCCCGGGCTCGCTGGAGGGCGCTATCGAGGTCTATAATACCAATCGCCGTCTCCTGCGGCAGGTCTATGAGTTGAGGCGGGCGGAAACGGTGCCCCTCTCCGGTGCCGAGGCTATGGAGATGGTGCTCTCCAGTACGCTGATGGACAAGGCTGAGCACAACACCCTTATGGGCGAGGCGCTGCAGCGGCTCCAGGCGGAGCCCGGGAGGGAGCCGGGGATGAGGCTCATGGTGCTGGGCAGCGAAAACGACGATATCGAGATCATAAGGCTCATCGA
>JAZFUS010000214.1:0-4090 GCA_036447315.1 Dehalococcoidia bacterium | reverse complement strand
CCTCTTCGCCATTATCTTCGGCCTGGGCTACGGGGGCGAGATGGTGGTCTTCCCCGTCCTCAACCGCCAGTATTACGGAATGGCCCCCATAGCCACCATCTACTCCACGCAGCTTCTGGGGGCGGGTATGGGCATGGCGGTGGGGGGATACGCGGGCGGCCTGCTCTTCGACCTCATGGGGAACTATACGGTGGCTATCTGGCTTTCGTTCGCGGCCGGCATCCTGGGAACCATTACCGCCCTGAGGATGGTCCCCCCCTTCCCCAAACGCGAGCCCCAACCGGTTTAAACCGGTTTTGGAGAAAGGCTAGATTCCCAGCTCTTCAGCCACCAGGACCACGTTCAAACGGGGTTCCCGCCCTGGGGGCGGCTTCGCCTGAAACTCGATGATGGTGGTGTAATGGCAGATCCGGTGGTCGCTGCGGCAGTCGGAGCAGACCCCGGTGACGGCGCAGGGGGGCTCCTCCCGGCCGTGCTTCAGATGGTGACGCTTGGCATTGATGGGGGCCGCCAGGTCCTTGATCCGCTTCAGGGCCTCATCCACGTTGGCCACGATCTTATTGGCGCCCACCACCACAATCCTCTTCCGGGGGCCGAAGATGAGGGGGGCCACCCGGTTTCCGAAACCATCGATGTTGACCAGCTTGCCGTCCAGGGTGACGGCATTGGTCCCGGTGATGAAGACGTCGCAGGTCAGCGCCTTCCTCATGACCTCTATGGCCTCGCGACCCTGGGGGTAGAAAATGGTCCCTTCCCCGGTGTTGAAGGGATTGAGGACCTGGTACCGCCCCGACCCCTCCACCTCCTGAATGATGCCGCACTCCATAAGCGTGACCGAGTCCCCGATGCCCACGGAGGACCCCTCAGGGATCATGGCGAGCACCCGGGCCCGGGCGTCATCCCGGTCCGAGGCCAGGGTGGCGCTTATGTTATATTTGGCGAGCCCGGCGATACACTTGCCGGCCAGCTGCTCATAGTGCCACTTCTTTTCCAGACTCAGGTCCAACTCGTCGGACATGTAAAACCTCCCGGCGGGGGTCCGGGGCCCCGCTAGCGCTCCGCCCTCGGCTCAAGCCACCCTTTTAGCTGCGGATCCGCTTCAGGTCGAAGACAACGGGATTCGCGGCATCCGGGCAACTGACGGTAGTGGTATCCGGGTCCTTGGCCCAGGGGAAAGTGCCCCCGAAGCGAAGCACCCGGGCCGACGGCATCACGGCACCGAAAGCCGAGCAGCAAACGCCGGCCGGGGTCAGATGTCCAATAACAAACTCCTGTCCCACCTCGTGTCCCGCCCCGCAGTGTCCCGTCTGACTAACTACCTTGGCCAGCACATCAAACCTCTCTGCCTCTGCCATGATCCCCCCCTTATATTGTTTTGAGGGCAATCTTACCACAGGGGTAAGGACAAAACAACCTGTGCTATAATGGCTACAAAATGTCCCGGACAAGGAGGAATATCGTGGGTTACAAGGCCATTATCTACAAGGTGGAGGGGGGGATAGCCACCCTTACTTTCAACCGCCCTCAAAGGCTCAATGCCATCAACCCCACCATGATGTCGGAGATCCAGGAAGCGCTGGCGGAGGCGGGCGCGGACCAGAGCCTGAGGGTGCTCATCCTCACCGGTGAGGGACGCGCCTTCTGCTCCGGGGGCGACTTCCGGGGCGACTCCGAGAGCCTGGTGCCGGCGGTGGAGGCCGATAGGAGTGCCTCGGTGCTGGCCAGGACCGTGCGAGGCTACACCCGCCCCGTGACCCTGGCGCTGCAAAACCTGGAGGTGCCCACCATCGCCATGGTGAACGGGGTGGCGGTGGGGCAGGGCTTCTCCATGGCCCAGGCCTGCGATATCCGAATAGGCTCGGAGAACACCCGGTTCATGGTGGGATGGACCAACAGGGGCATCGCCCCCGCCTTCGGGGATACCTGGCTTCTGCCCCGGATTATCGGCATGGGCCGGGCCCTGGACCTTATCTATACCGCCCGGATGGTGGAGGCAGAGGAGTCATACCAGATGGGCCTGCTCAACCGGCTGGTGCCCTCCGGAGAGCTTCAGAAAGAGACCATGGAATACGCCAGCCGCCTGGTCCAGGGGCCTCCCCTGGCCCTGCGCGCGGACAAGCAGTTGCTCTACGATGGACTCAACCAGGACCTATCCGGCGCCCTGAACTATATTGCCGCCGCCCAGGGCCACCTGATCGCCTCGGATGACTGGGCCGAGGCCACCAGCTCCTTCCAGGAGAAGCGCCAGCCCGTCTTCAAGGGAAGGTAGGCACCTTTCCCGGGGCGGCGAGGGCCTGCGACGGCCGTCCTGCCGGACGGAGTCCATGGAGTCGTCTATGGTGGAGAGGTCACCCGTGGGCAGGCCCAGCTCCTCGGCCTTGAGGACCCGGCGCATGATCTTGCCGCTGCGGGTCTTGGGCAGGGCACCTCGGAACTCGATCTCGCGGGGGGCGGCATGGGCCGCCAGGCCCCCCCGGACAAAGGCGATAATTTCCTTTTTTAACTCCTCGGAGGGGGCATAGCCCTCCTTGAGGTGAAGGAAGGCCTTGATTATCGCCCCCCGCATCTGGTCGGGTTTGCCGATGACCCCAGCCTCGACCACCGCCGGGTGCTCCAGGAGCTTGCTCTCCACCTCGAAGGGGCCCACGCGCTCCCCCGAGGTCTTGATGATATCGTCATCCCGGCCCTGAAACCAGTAATAGCCCTGCTCATCCCTGTAGGCCAGGTCACCCGACACGAACCAGGAGTTCCGAAAATAGCTCCGGTATTTGGCCTCATTGTTCCAGACCTGTGTCATCATGGCCGGCCAGCCCCGGTGGACGGCCAGAAGGCCGATCTGCCCCGGGGAGAGCTCCCCCCCCGCCTCATCCAGGATGGCCGCCCGGGTACCGGGGAAGGGCTTGCCCATGGAGCCGGGCCTTACCGGCAGGGACGGGTAGTTGGCAATGAGCTGCATCCCCGTCTCGGTCATCCACCATGTGTCGTGAATGGGCAGTCCGAATACCCGCATGGCCCAGTGCACCACCACCGGGTTGAGGGGCTCGCCCACGCTGCAGATGTGGCGCAGGCTGGTAAGGTCATGGTTTTTCTTGGGGTCACCCCCGGAATACATCATGCGGCGGAAGGCGGTGGGGGCGCTGTACCACACCGTGACCCCATAATCATCGATGGTGGAGTACCACTTCTCCACATCGAATCTCCCCCCCCGGATCAGGCTGGTGACCCCGTTGAGCCAGGGGCCGAATATACCATAGGAGGTGCCGGTCACCCAGCCCGGGTCGGCCGTGCACCAGTAGATATCGGTATCCTTCAGATCGAGCACCCATTTAGCTGTCTGGCGGTGCCCGATCATGGCCTCATGGGCGTGGACGATCCCTTTGGGCTTTCCCGTGGAGCCGGAGGTATAGTGCAGGATAAGGGGGGCCTCCCTCCCCACCCAATCTATTTCCAGCTCATCCGGTGCCCGGGCCATCTCTTCCCGGTAGCTTATCTCACCATCGCCGAGGCCTTCATGGTCCCCCACTATGATGATGTATTTCAGGGCGGGCAGGTCCTTCAAGGGGATCCGGGGCCTGAGCTCCCGGGTTGTGACCACAGCCACCGCTCCACTATCCTCCAGCCGGTCCCTCACCGCCCCCTCCATAAAGGCCTCAAATAAGGGGCCGACCACCGCCCCGATCTTGATTATGCCCATAAGGCTGATATACAGCTCCGGAGACCGGGGCATGAAGATGAACACCCGCTCGCCCCGGGCTATGCCCAACCCCCGGAGCACGTTGCCAAACCGGTTGGACTGCTTTTTAAGCTCATCGAAGGTGTACCTCTTGGCCCCGTCATCATCCACATAGAGCAGGGCGATATTCTGCCCGCGCCCGGCCTCACAGTGTCTATCGATGGCCTCGTGGGCCATGTTGACCCGGCCGGTGCGGTGCCAGTCGAAGTCCCGCTCCACCTCCTTCCAATCGAAAGAGGCGAAGGCACGCTCATAGTCCTCTAAATTGGCCCGGCCGTCCTGCGCCACTAACTCCATCGTCTCCATATAACCCTCTCTTTATAAAAGTGTGTATAAAATAATGATAACACGGAAAAC
>JAZFUS010000213.1:0-4815 GCA_036447315.1 Dehalococcoidia bacterium | reverse complement strand
TGGTTCAGGTCCTCCACCGCCAGTCCTCTGATTACCGGAATCCCCTCTGTCTGGAGCCATTGCTCATAGGCGGTCACCTCGGGGAAGGGCTTTTCCTGTTCTGTGCCGTTTGCCATGTAAGACTCCTTCCACATTATGCTTTTCCGAGCTAAATAGCCGACCTGATCTACTGCCCCACAGCTGGTCCCCCTATAACGCAGGACGGCAGCCAACTCCGACTTATGAAATGTTTACAATAACCTGCGGCAGGCCCAATCCTAATACAACCCCGGCCAAAAGGCAATACTCCTCCGTGCCCCACAGCGGCCAAATCATACTCCAAAAGTGGTACAATCAATTCAGCTTGTAGAAATGAATAACTTTAAAGACAGGCTACTCAATCTATCAATCTTCAACAAGATACTCATCGCCAACTCTCTCATAATCGTGGCCGGGGCCGTGGGGGGCACCTTCTTAACACGGGTGCTCCCCCAGCGTTCACCCCCCGAGCTCATTGTAATTTTTATCGTGGTAGGAGTAATCCTGAGTATCTCCGTGAACTTTTTGATCCTTAAAGCCGCTCTGTCGCCCCTGGTCAATCTGCGGGATACGATGGACGAAGTCTATCGGGGCAATCTCCAGGCCCGGGCGGCCAGGGCACCCCTGGGCGACCCCACCGTTAATCGTCTGAGTGAGGTCCTGAACTCTATGCTGGAGGAGCTTTCCGCCAGCCAGAAGCAGTTGAAAGAGATCTCCGGCAGGGTGCTCACTGCCCAGGAAGAGGAGCGGAAGAGGGTAGCCAGGGAGCTCCACGATGATACCAGCCAGGCGCTGACCTCCCTCATGATAGAGCTTAAGATGCTGGAGAACGGGGACGAGGAAGATCGGGGAGCCAGGATGGAGCAACTTCGGGCGCACATTTTGCAGATCCTGGATGACGTACGCCGGTTGGCCCTGGAGTTGAGGCCCAGCGCCCTCGATGAGCTGGGACTCGTCCCTGCCCTCCGGGCCTATATCAAAGAGTATACCGGCAAGTTCCATATCAAAGTTGAGCTCCGGGTCGCAGGGCTCAAGGAACGATTGGCGGACCATATCGAGGTGGCCCTTTACCGGGTGGTCCAGGAGGCCCTGACCAATGTAGCCAAGCATTCAGGGGCCACCTCGGTGAATATCTCCATGAGCCGCGATGACGGGTCGGCAGTGCTCACTATAAAGGATAATGGCCGTGGGTTCGCCGTGACCGAGATGATGAAATCGAAGGAGCGGGGGCTGGGCCTCTTCGGCATGAAGGAGAGGATGTCCACCATAGGCGGCGACCTGGAGATAAACAGTGCCCCAGGCCGGGGCACAAAGCTGGTGGCAAAACTCACCCTGGAGGGGGGGAGTTGGTAGAGAAGATCCGGATATTGCTGGTGGATGACCATGTCATCCTGCGGGCGGGGCTACGCGCCCTTCTCGGCGCCGAGCCCGATATGGAGGTCGTGGGCGAGGCCAGCGAAGGCACGGAAGCGGTAGCCCGGACCGAGCAACTTCTGCCCGACGTGGTCCTTATGGACATCTCGATGCCCGTTATGGACGGCCTGGAGGCCACCCGACGCATCAATCAGGCCCACCCCGAGGTCAAGGTATTGGTGCTAACGATCCATGATGACGAGGAGTACCTCTTTCAGATCCTCGAGGCCGGTGGCGCGGGCTACCTGGTGAAAAGTTCCGCCGATACTGAGCTTGTCAGCGCTATCCGCGCCGTGCACCAGGGAGAGGCCTTTCTCAGCCCCACAGCGGCGAAGAGGGTCATCGAAGGCTATCTCCGCGCGGTGGGCCGCGGGGAGGAAAAGCAGAGCTTTGGGGAATTGACGGCGCGGGAGAAGGAGATCCTCAAGCTCATCGCCGAGGGCTATACCAACCTGGAGATAGCCAACCGCCTGGTCATCAGCGTAAAGACGGTGGAGACCCACCGGGCCCACATCCTGGAGAAACTCGGCCTCCACACCAGGGCCGACCTGGTGAAATACGTTCGAAGTCAAGGGCTCCCAGATCCGGGACCCTGATACCCCGTCAGGGATTCCCCTGATCGTTACCTCTCGTAAAATCCACAATTTCCCCGATTCTCAGGCACCTTCCAGCGTGTCATACTTTAATCAAAGCCAGGGTCCGGAACGAAAGGCTTAGAGTAAAGGTTACAGGAAGGAGTCGAGAGATGGAGATGACAAGAAACCACGTAGCACACCTGGGAAGGGTCCCGGTATCGCTGCCTGCCACAGCAATGGGCTATATGATGCTGGTGTTGCGGGTGGCCATGGGTGGGATGTGGCTTAACGCCGGGCTTGAAAAACTATTTACTCCCGGCGGGTGGAGCGCCACCGGGTTCCTGCAGCATGCCGCCACGGGTCCTTTCGCCGCGACATTCGCTTCCTGGTCGGGCCCGGCGGTGGATAACCTGGTGATATGGGGCGAGATTCTCATCGGGATCAGCCTCATCCTGGGCTTTGGCATCCGGTTTGCCGCATTCTGGGGAGCGGTAATGGCCCTGTTCTTCTACCTGTCGCAGTTCCCACCGGAGCATGGGTTGATCAGTGAGCGTTTGATCTACGCCCTGCTGTTCATCACCCTGATGACTTCGACGGTGGGCACCATGCTCGGGGTGGATGCCTACCTGGTAAATTACCAGAAAAAGCACCACCTCCTGAAGTACATCCTGTGCTAGAAGCAATGGGCGGGTAAAGGGGGCGGGTAAAGGCGAAAAACAAAGGTGTAACCGCCAGGCCCGTTATCAGAAGAAACCAGGCCCCCAACGCAACCGGAGGGCCTGGTTTCCTATTGGACCCCTGGGACATAGAAAGCTGTTCCGTTGGGCGAGTGCCGCACCTGGAAAGTGACCCGGTCTTCATGGGGAACATAACTCCTTTTCTCAGCGTCTTAATAAATTGAAGACGAAAGGAGAGGTCTATGAAGGCATTTATCGTGTTCTTGGGCCTGGCGGCTATCCTGTTGGTAACCGGAGCCTGTAAAGGAGCCGACGAGCCCGCGCCCCCGGCCGCGCCAACGCCGTCGCCCATGAGAGAGTGGAATCTGGAAGGGGTCCGGGTCGATGGCTCCACCATAAGGGTGTCATTGCGTGTTTTTGCGGGTATCGACGTGGTGGCAACTCTGGATGGCAAGATCGCAGACGAGGTAAGGCCTACCCCACCAACCGTTGAGTACGTTTTCCGGAACGTGATTCAGGGGAAGCACACTGTGAAGGTGCGGGACGTGGCAGGCCATAGTGAGACCGTGGAAGTCGTGATGCCCCCCCACATCGCCACACCGAGCCCACTACCCCTTCCCACGTGGCTAACGGTCCTTATCCATAAATTAGAGAACGAACCGGTGGCAAATCCACCCGCCTCCATCACACGATATGAATACCAGGGCCGGACGGTTTACTTTCTGCCACAAAGATGTTGCGACATCTCGAGCACCCTATATGATGTCGACGGCAACATTGTCGCCCATCCCGACGGTGGCATCACCGGCCAGGGAGATGGGCGGGCCCCGGGTTTTTCCCAGGAACGCACCAAAGGAAGGACAATTTGGGCGGACCGGAGAAGCCTCGTCCCCGGCATGGTCCGGACACCGGCTCCCATCGACAGCGTGGAAATCTTGATATTGGAGATCTTCCCGCCACAGTACAATGTGATCGTGGTGTCGGGCCTACCCAACAGTTGCGCGTCCTTCGCCGGCTACTATCTGGCACGTAGCGGAAACACGATCCGGGCAGAGATGGTCAACTGGAAACCGGCGAATCCCGATGTGGTCTGTGCCGAGGTCTACGGGAGCGTTGAGACCACCATCCCCCTCGGCAGCGACTTCGAGTCCGGCGGGACGTACACCGTGGAGGTCAACGATTTGACCAGGACCTTCGTTGCCCAATAGCCCTGGGGGCGTCAGGCGAGCAGCGCCCGGGCCGGGGACTTCGGCCACAACCATCGGCGCCCTCACCCCGTGTCCCGGCTCCTTTTAGCAGGTCAATATTGGACCATTGCCCCTATACACCAGCCAATTGGCCGGCATAGGACGAGGCCTGTTTTCCAGCCATCATATTCGGGGAAAACAACTCCCCCGCCGCTTCCAGGTAAAACCTGGCTACGCTCACCCGGGGATGCCTATCTTCGAAGTCCACCTCCGCCTTTAGCTTGCTGTACATGTTGTTTATGTGATGGGACACGGTCTTGATATCGATGCACAGGGCCTCGGCGATGGCGGAGTTCGTGTGGCCCCTGGACAGCAGGCCCAGGATCTCCGACTCCCGGGACGTGAGCTGTCGCAGGAACTGGTGGCTGGTGTTCTCTGTGAACAGAAGGGTCGCCAGCTCGGGGGCCAGGATAACCTGCCCCTGGCTAACCGCCAGGACGGTCCCCCACAGCTGCTCTATCTGGTCGAGCGAGTGTTTAAAGAAGAGGGCCATGCCCCCTCCCCCCATCAGGGCCAGATTTCGCAGAAGTTTGATGTTCTCGCTGTTACACATCCCCAACAGGAGGACGAGCCCCATGGAAGGGAACTCCGTCCGGACCTGCTCCAGTTCCTCGATAATCTTCCTGTCAACCCACTTGGTACCCACCAGCAGCACATCGGGACGCAACTGGGAAAGTGTCTTCTTGAGGGCAACTGCGTCGCCATTGCTCGAGGTCCCGAGCAGGTCAACGGGAGAGCCATGACAGGAGGGTGAGAAAATGGACTTGTATACCTCCCGGTATACCTCCTGCTCCTCTACCGCGTAGACTTTTACCGTCTTCGAACTTGCTTGGTCCATCGTTCACCCCTCTCTTATCTTTCCCGAACTGCCCTGCCGCCGACCGG
>JAZFUS010000212.1:0-2047 GCA_036447315.1 Dehalococcoidia bacterium | reverse complement strand
GACAAGGCCATGATCGCCGGCATGAGCTACGACAACTGGGTCCGCCGGTACGCCGGGGACAGGGATGTTCTCGGCCGGACCGTCCTCCTGAACGACCGCAGCTACACGGTGGTGGGGGTGCTTCCTCAGGGTTTCAGGATGCAGTGGTTGAGCGCTTCCCTCGCCGGGGCCGACGATCCGGGCCCCAGAGACTTCTGGGTCCCGGTGGGATCGCCCGAGTGGGAGCCGGCCTACGGATCGAGCATGTGGGAAGCCGTGGGTCGCCTGGCCGCCGGGGTCACCCTGGAACAGGCCAGGACCGAGACCAGTGTCATCCTGGCCGGCGCCTGGGAGTGGGGGAAGGCCCATGCCATCCTGATTCCCCGTGTGGAGGACGAGACCCGGGGGATCGGTTCTCCCCTTCTCCTCCTCTTCGGGGCCACGGGCGTCCTCCTCCTTATCGCCTGCGGAAATGTGGCGGCCCTCTCCCTGGGGGAGATGCACGGGCGGGCCCACGAAGTGGCCACTCGGGCCGCCATCGGCGCGGACCGCTGGCGCATCGTTCGGCAACTCCTGACGGAGAGCCTGGTGCTGGGGGTGGCCGGGAGCGCCCTGGGGGTGGTGGTTGCGGTGGTGGGTACGGAAAGCCTGGTGGCCATGGCCCCCCCCATCCCCCGCATCGACATGGTCCGCGTGGACCTGACGGTCCTGGGGTTCGCCGCCTTCCTGGGCACCCTGTCCGGTGTCCTCTTCGGCGTCGCCCCCGCCGTCCTCACCGCTCGGGAGGCGCTGGGCACCACCCTCCGGTCCGGAGGCCGCTCCGGGTCCCGGCGAAGGGCCGGGCTGGGACGTTGGGTCCTGGCCGGCGAGGTCGGACTGACGGTCATGCTCCTAGTGGCCAGCGGCCTCCTGGTTCGGAGCCTCTCGGCGCTCTTCGACATGGGGCTGGGATTCGACCCCCAGAACGTGGCCAGCATCGCCGTGTCTCCCTCGGTCAGCCGGTATGAGGGGAGAGCTGCCCTGAGCACCCTCATGAACGAGGTTCTGCCGGCGTTGGAGGGCATCCCCGGCGTGACCGCCGTCTCCGCCGCCAACGCTCTTCCCTTTCCCGGGAACACCGCCGGGTGGGGCGTCCGCCTTCATCCGGAGGATTCCACCTACCACATGTCCAAAGGCTACCAAGTGGCCCCCGACTACCTGGACTTCATGGGGATTCCCATCCTGGAAGGGAGGGAATTCTTC
The DNA here is from genome assembly GCA_036447315.1 of Dehalococcoidia bacterium. Classification (GTDB taxonomy): domain Bacteria; phylum Chloroflexota; class Dehalococcoidia; order JACVQG01; family JAZFUS01; genus JAZFUS01. The sequence continues at coordinate 826 of JAZFUS010000212.1, read as the reverse complement.
GCCTCGGACGATGCTGACGCCCCTGGGGTGGTGGTGGTGGGCGAGTCCCTGGCGAAGGCCCTTTGGGGGGACCGGTCTCCGGTGGGGGAAGAGATGTTCTACCCCAGGGGTACCGTCACCGTGGTGGGCGTGGCCGGCGACGCCCGCCAGGTTGCCCTCCAGGACGAACCACCCCTCACCTTCTACGTTCCCTTTGCTCAGCACGCCCGCCGGACCATCAGTTTCGTCGTCCGTACTGCAGCTCCGGGGGTGGATGTCTTTCCCGCCATGCGGGAAGCCCTTTGGAGGGTGGATAGCGAGCTGGCCATCACCGACTCCGGGTACCTGGAATCCGCCATTCGTCACTCGGCCGCCGATGAGCGCTACCGGACGTTCCTCATGAGCGTTTTCGCCGCTCTGGCCACGGTGCTGGCCGTGGTGGGGATCATGGGCGTAACGGCCCAGCACGTGGCCCATCGGACACGCGAGATCGGGATCAGGAAGGCTCTGGGGGCAGAGAATCCCTCCCTCCTGGGAGGGGTTGTGGGTGAGGCTGCCAGGACCGGAGCCTGGGGGATCGGCCTGGGCCTTCTGGGAGCATTCTGGTTAGGGCCGGTCCTGGCTTCCTTCCTCTTCGGCGTGGAGAGCTTCGATCTCCCCACCTACGCCGGGGTGGCCGTCCTGTTCATGGGGGTCTCGGTCCTGGCCAGCTACCTGCCCGCCCGGCGTATCCTACGGGTGGACCCGGTGACGGTCCTCAAAGAGCAGTGAGGGGGTCCGAAACCAACCCCGACCCTCTTCCCAGGGGCTGCTGCCTTCTTGAGACGCAAGGAGCCCCGCCCGGTCT
>JAZFUS010000211.1:0-5200 GCA_036447315.1 Dehalococcoidia bacterium | reverse complement strand
ATTTTGGGTACCGGCCAGTCCCTGAGCTGCTCCAGGGTATACTGGAAGCCTGTCCCCTTGGCGGGCGTGCCCAGCTTGTCCACCCAGCCGTCCGCCGAGTAAACCTCGCCCAGGCGCTGGATCACCCGGTTGACGAAAAAGTCCTCCACCCGGGCGATGTGCCAGAAGATGAAAGCGATGCTGTTGCTTTCCGGCCCCGGGCTCCAGGCGGCCTCCTCCTGGGTAAGTCCGTCCAGTGCCATGTCCAGGTACTCCTGGGCCTGGTCCAGGGAAAGTGTGATCATCTCCTTCGCTTCCATAGGTCCTCCTCAGTGTTCTTGGTCGACCCTATTCCAGTTCGATAGTCTCCAGGAATGCCTGCACCCTGGTCTGGACCTGCCCCCGGGCCAGGGTGGTCTCCAACTCGAGAACGCAAGTGGGGATACCTGCCTCTTTAAAGGTCTGGATCAGGAACGGCATGTCCAGTTCCTGTGGGTCGCAGAATTTCTGGTAGACCATGATGACCCCTTCCACCCCGTAGTCCCTGGCCAGGTTTAACAGGTGCTTCTGCCGGGCCCGGTCCATGGTGGCGGAGATGTCCTTCACCGGGCAGCTTGGCTTCTCCAGATAGCGGGTGGCCAGCGCTGCCAGGGGGTCCTTCCCATCGGGCACCAGATTCCAGAAATATCGGGAGCCCATGCACATGTCGTCGATCACGATGTCCGCCCCCTGGGCCTCGATGAGATGGGGCAGTTCCGGGTCATGGTCCTCACCGCCCACCAGCATAAACCGGGTCCTGGGCCGGCGCTGGGCCGGGTCTCCCACGGAAATATTTGCCAGCACATTTTGAAGCCACTGATTGTGCTCCACTTTATCACAAAACATGCTGGAGAGCACCACCTCCATGGTCTCTCCCCCGGAGATGGGAGGTGTCTCGGCCTTCCGCATCTCGTAGAGGCTCATAAGGTGGCGGCGGCCCGTGTTGTAAAGCTCGATAGCATTCTCCAGGGCCGAGGGCGACACCTTGTTCCCGGTCCAGTTTTCCAGGGACCCCTGAAACTCACCGAGCTCTTCGACCACCCAGGGCCTGAAGAAGTCACTGTCGGCCAGGGCGGGCATGGGCAGATAGTAGTGATAGTCGACGGGCACATGCCGGAGCCAGCTCTCGTAGGCCTGGGCTATCTGCCGGCAGGTATGGGCCATGGCGATGCCGTCCAGATATTCGTAGGTACCCTTGAGGCCCTCGGCCAGGGCGTCTCTGCAGAACGAGCAAAAAAACCCCGGGATATGCATGTTGCTCAGTTCCTGGGGTTCATGGTTGCTCACTATGCGGACGGGGAGGACACCGGCGGCGTAGGCCAGTTCCTCGGGGAAATAGCAGCAAAAGTAGCCCAGGACCTTGCCCCCGGTCCTCTCTTTCCACTGCCGGGCGTACTGGTGGCGATTCTCAATGGCGGACCGAAACCTGGAAATGGTCTCCTGTTTGATCACGAAAGGCTGCCCTGCTTGAGCCCCAGGCTCTCCATGAAGGACTCGATACTGTTCTTGACCTGGACCGGGTCCATATCCCTGGGGTCGGCGGCGCTGCCCTCGCAGACCAGACAGGGGATGCCGGCATCCCGCAGCGCCAGCCTGGTCTCCAGGGCGCCACAGCACCCCCCCTTCTCGCCCCGGTTGAGCTGAAGGATCACCCCGTCGCATTTCCAACGGCGTACAAAATCGAAAGCACACCTGATTTTATATTCCAGGGGGTACATATTCAGGCGGGAGTCCCGTTTCAGGTCCCAGTAGGCTATGTCGCGGAGGGCTTCCCCCCGGTTTTGAGGGGCGCGCCCCAGCTCCTCGAAGGGGGCCACGACGCCCCAGGTCCCGTCATCCAGGCAGCCGCCGCCAAAGGAGGAGGTGTACAGGGAGCCCACCAGGACCGCACCGAACTCATCCAGGTACTTGAGGGCGCCCAGGGAGATATAGGAGGGGACGAAATCGAACCAGAACCGGGCCCGCTCATCGGCCAGGGCGGCGATACCCTGGGCCACGCGCTCTTTTACCTCGTCCAGCACCTGGACATAGAAGTCCTCCGCCTCCCGGCGGAAGCCCCAGAGGAGCTTGGGCATCATGAGGTTGAGCATGGTACGCAGGTGAAGGGGGGCCGGGACGTGCTGCTGGAGCTCGCAAACCTGCCCCCAGAGCACCTGGGTGCGGCGTTTATGGAGCAGGGCGGAAACGAGCTTCTCATCATCGTACTCCCTGCCCGTGACAGATTCAGCCCACTCGATAAAGCGTTCGTATTGGGCGACCAGGTAGGGGACATACTGCAAGACCTTGCTCTCGGGCAACAGGGGCCCGCTGGGCAGCATCCGGGGATAGTCGATGCAGAAATAGGGGACACCCATGTGCTCGGCCACCGTCTGGAACCACTTGCCCTGGGCACCGCAGTGGGTGTGGTTGAGCGCCACCGCCATCGCGGGTTTGGGGAACCCGCCCCAGGGGCCTCTGTCCAAGAACATGGAACCCCAGAACACACGGACATAGGCGCAGACGTCACGGCCGTAGCCCCGGGCATCGGTGGCCTCGGCACACGCCAGGGCCAGGTCGGGCTGGGCGGCGATGGCCCCGCCCCAGGGCTCGCCCTGGAGCGATTCGAATTCGCCCAGCCCGGCGGCCAGCTCCCACGGGAAGCTATTGCCCCCGGCGATCAGCAGCCTGCCTTCCTCATTGGAGCTCATCACATCGCGGTAATGCCTGGCTCTAAGCTCCTTGGCCAGGTCGAAGCATTCCAAAGGCTTGGTTTGATAGGTCATATACAATCCCCTGCGAGAGCCTTTCCCAGTGTACCTGGATATCGGGGAAAGCTCAAGGGGCCGTCGGTAAGCCTTCGGGACCTCGCCCCGTGGGTGGCCTCACGGCATTCCTAAGCCAGGCGGCTTTCGGCCGCGGACCAATCGATGTTTTTAAAGAAGGCGGCGATGTAGTCGGCCCGCTTCAGCCCATAGTCGATCATGAAGGCATGCTCAAAAACGTCCATCACCAGGACCGGCCTGCAGCCGGCGGGGTGGCCGACCTCGTGCTCGTTGATCCACAGGTTGAACAACTGACCTGTCACATCATCCTGATAGAGTATCGTCCAGCCGATGCCGCGCATGGCCCCGGTGGCCCTGAAGTCCTGCTCCCAGGCAGGGTGGCTGCCGAAGTCGCCGGCTAACTTCCCGGCCAGGGCTCCGGAGGTATTCAGCGGCGCTTTCCCCCCCAGGTTCTCAAAGTAATACTCGTGGAGGCGCATACCGTTAAATTCGAATCCCCACCGGCGCTTGAGTTCCGCATATGCGGGGTCGGCGGCATTTTTTTCCATGCCCCCCAACAGGTCGTTTATTTTGTTGGTGTTGGTCACGTAGCCCTGATAGAGGGTAAAATGGTTCGTGATGAGCGTTTCGCTGAAGCCCTCCATCCCGATGAGATTGCCGTAGTCCTTCGCCGAATAAGGCATTCCTCTCCCCCTTTTAAATAATTTACGTTCCTGTGGGACCTTTATTTTTTCCCGGCAGTGTTTGCCCGCGGGGTGGATTTTTTCCGGGCGCAGGGCTTAAATGCCGGGTGCACAGCCGGGGGACCGCACCATCATAACCGGTACGCAGGCAGCGCGAAGGACCCGGTCGGCCACGCTTCCCAGGACCCAGCGGCTCACCCCGGAGCGCCCATGCGTGGCGATAATGATAAGGTCCACCCCATTTTTGTCCGCGTAGTCGGCAATGCTGTCCGCGGGACGCCCCCTGAGGACCTCGGAGCGCAGATTTACGCCGTCATATTTGATCCGTGCCACCAGTTGTTCGAGGTATTTAGAGGCAGTGGCCCTATTTTCGGCTTCTATCTGCTTCCAGGTATCCGCGCCAAATGCGAGTTCTTCACCCCCGGTGGGTGATGGAACGGGATCAGCGGTACGCACAAACTGGACACTCTCCGCATTGCATCCCCGGGCAATGGCTTCCACGTGGGGAAGCACGCACTCCGCCATCTCCGAGCCATCCAGTGGTACCAGTATTTTCTGATACATCTCTTTCCCTCCTATCACGTATTATGTTAAAGGAACCACCGCTAACCGTGCCTGTGGCTTCTTGTTATCCGGCGAAAACCGGAACGATGGAGCTGGGACGTTGTTATGGAATACGCTGGGTATAATGGGGGTCGCCGCCCATCTCACCTAACGGCCCAGGGCGTTTCTGAGGTCCATGGCGTGCTCCTGTTCCACAGACAGGATCTCCCGGAGCTTTTGGGCCAGGGCCAGCTCCTGCATCTCCTCGGCCTGGACGATGCGCTGCTTGTACCGGGATATGGCGTCCATCTCTCCCTCCAGGTCCTGCGCCAGCATTTCCCGGTTGTCCTGAGATGTTTTGGCTGCCGGCACCTCAGCCGTTGGGAACCCCCCCAGGTAGTCTATCTGCTCCGACAGGGTGATGGCGTGCTGTAGCTCCTCCGTGGCGTGGATTTTAATCTCCTTGGTTATGTCGCCGTATTCCGCCCCGGTGAGGACACCGCCGTGTTGGGCATACTGCACGATAGCTGTGTATTCCAGCCCCAGGTCCTTGTTGAGCAGCTCGATCAGAGTTTCAAGCTTGATAGCCATGCTGTACCCCCAATAGTTATGTAAAACCGAGATAGAAACAAACCCGATGGCGAGGGCGTCTCGGGTGGGGCGGCTTCCCTGAAAGGGCGTGACACCGCTATATATAAAATCTTACCCCTCGGTATCGCTTAATGTCAAATATGCTCTCGGGGCCCCCCGGTCAACTTGCCGGTGCCCCCAGGCGTATGATATCATTCTCAGTTGGCACCGCCCCTTCGATAGCGGCACCCGGCCGCGGGGCGATTCCCGGAGCATCCCGGAGCAGCATCAATGAAACAACTTCTCTCTGGAAATGAGGCTCTCGCCCTGGGAGCCTACCATGCCGGCATCAGCGTGGCCGCGGCCTATCCCGGGACGCCCAGCACGGAGATACTGGAAGCCGTGGCCCGCTTCGGTGATGTGCGGGCCGAATGGTCCACCAATGAGAAGGTGGCTATGGAGGTGGGCCTGGGGGCGGCCTATGTCGGGGCGCGCTGCCTGGTATCCATGAAGCAGGTTGGTTTAAACGTTGCCAGCGACCCCTTCATGGCTGCCTCGACCACGGGGGTCAATGCGGGGTTGGTGGTGATTTGCGCCGATGACCCCGGCATCCACAGCTCTCAG
>JAZFUS010000210.1:0-2214 GCA_036447315.1 Dehalococcoidia bacterium | reverse complement strand
CCGTCCCGCTCCCCGCTGTTCACCACGGGCACCACACCTACCGGGCAGGGCTGTGCCCTCATGCGGTCTCTCAGCCTGGACCAGCTCGCCTCGGGCTCGGCTCGAATAGTCGTCGGCCGGGCCCTGTCCTATCAGAGTTTCATGCCCTCCTCCGGCCAACCGGTGTATACCGATGTGGCCTTCCTGGTCGAGAGAGAGCTGAAAGGGGCTTCGGGGGCCAAGGAGTTGCGGATCCGGCTTTCCGGCGGCCGGATTGGCGACCTGCTGGTCAACGCCGGGGGCACGGCTTCGTTCGACATGGGCCGCCAGACTCTTGTTTTCCTTTCCGAGTTGAGCCCGGATATTTACCGTCTGGTGGGCAGCAAACAGGGGAAGTTCGCCATAGGGGACGAAGGCCGGGTGGAGCGGGTGGACCTGACCCTGTCCGACTTCAACGACAGGATCCTGGATGCGGTCCAAGGCGGCCTATCGCCGGCCATGGACCCCCTGCTGGGCCAGGGTGTAATCTACCTGGCCGGCCCTGCCCTGGACCTGAAACCATGGGGCAGCGGCGATATTCCCATCGAGTTCTACGTGAACGGCACCACTCGTCGGCCGTCCCATATTAAACCAAACGATTTCTCCAAGGCGGTGAAGCACGGCTTCGACGCCTGGCAGGATATCGAGGTGTCCCACATAGCCTTTTCGTATGCCGGACAGACCCTCAGAGCGGGGAATCCTCGGGCACCCGACGGATACAATGATATTCGATGGGGAATCGGCGCCCTAAATTCCTCCCCCGCCCCCTATGCCGTGATCCTGGGCAGGACGGTATGGTGGGCCAGGGACAGCCATATATTCGAAGCGGACATCGAGATCGAGCCCAGTCCCACGGGCATCTTCTGGACGATTGGCGGCATCGATCAAAACCTGAACGTTACCCTTGTCCATGAGGTCGGCCACTTTCTGGGCATCGCCGATCATACAGACACACCTGGCTCGGTTATGACCGAGTTCTACGAAGACCAGACCGGTCTGATTGCATCCGATAAAGAAATAGTGGTTTCAATGTATCCCCCGGGCCCGGGACCGCGGCCCCAGGCCCCGTCCGGCCTTGGGGCCCGCCGGGAGACTGCCAACTCCACACTCCTGACCTGGCAGGACAACGCGCCGGACGAGTACGGCTATGTTATCGAACGGGGCCGGAGCAGCGCCGGGCCCTTCATCAGGATAGCCACCGTGAAGCGCAATGTCACCAGCTATAAGGATACGGGCCTGGAAAGGAATGCCGCCTACTACTATCGCGTTCGTTCCTTCAACCAAAACGGCGAATCGGACTTTTCCAGCTACGCCTCAAACTCGCTCACTTTTGAAGCCAGGCCCGACAGGACCATCGGGGAGGGGACCGAACTGGGGGGACAGCTGGCCAGCTTCAAGGCCGCCGGCGGCATCCGGGCCCTTTCGGCCACCATTGACTGGGGCGACGGCACCACGGAGCGGGGCGAGGTCCTGGATACGGACGGCGGGGGTTCGGTTACCGGCTCCCATGTCTTTGCCGACAACGGCATCTTCGAGGTAGTGGTCACGGTGAAGGATAACCTGGGGGGCCTGGCCCGGGGAGGGTTTACGGTCCGGGTGGAAAATGCCGCCCCCCGGGTGGAGGCCGGACCCGACATCGAGGCCGACGAGGGACGGCCCGTAGCCCTGACAGGGGTCTCTTTCTCGGATTTCGGCCCCCGGGATACCCACATTGCCTCCATCGACTGGGGCGACGGCTCCGTGGAGCCCGCAACCTTGAGCGAAACGAATGGCTCGGGGCGGGTCGCCGGCTCCCATATATACGCGGACAACGGAACTTTCACAGTCAGTATCACCGTGACCGACAACGATGGGGCCTTCCACACCAGCTCCCTCACGCTGGCCGTGAACAATTTACCTCCCTCGCTGGAGACACCGGGGGATGGCGCCATTGGCGAGGGCGGCACATTCCAAGTAACGGCCGGGTTCGCCGACCCCGGCCCCCGGGATACCCACACCGCCTCCATCGACTGGGGCGACGGCTCCGTGGAGCCCGCCACCTTGAGCGAAGAGGAAGGCTCGGGGCAGGTGGCCGCCTCCCACATATACGCGGACAACGGTATTTTCACCGTCGGTATCACCGTGACCGACAACGATGGGGCCTCCCATACCGGTTCCTTCACCCTGGCCGTGAACAATTTATCTCCCTCGCTGGAG
>JAZFUS010000209.1:0-11066 GCA_036447315.1 Dehalococcoidia bacterium | reverse complement strand
ACAGGAAGGCGATAAACAGCCTCCGCCCCCAGAAATGGGACAGCCCCAACCAGCTCCCCAGGGGCACCCCCACCAGGGTGCTCACCACCAGGGCGACACCCGATACCTTCAGCGAGAGGACAACGATGGCCCCCACCTCGGAGTTGGCGGCCATGATCAGCCCTAAAGTGTGGGTCAGGCCCTGCCAGATCTCGACCACGAAGACCCTCCTGTGGGTGGCTGCGGTCCCTGTTTAGAGGGAACGAACAGCGGCTGCCCGTACTTTTCCTTGCCAAATTCGGCGATTATCCCCCGGGCCTCTCCGGAGGTGATATAGTCCATGAACCTCAGGGCCAGTTCATACTTGATCCCGGGGTGCCTGGAGGGGTTGACGGCCATGACTCCATAGGGATTGAACAGGATTTCGTCCCCCTCGGCCAGGACCTTCAGATTCAGGTCGCCCTGGCGGGCCAGATACGTCCCCCGGTCCGACAGGGTATAGGCGCCCTTCTCGCTGGCCATGACCAGGGTCTGGCCCATGCCCTGCCCCACCGACAGGTACCAACCCCCGGAGGAGGGCGACAGCCCCGCCCGGGCCCAGATGGCCTTTTCCTTGCCGTGGGTACCGGAGTCATCGCCCCGGGATATAAAGGTAGCGCCGGCCCGAGCGATCATGGAGAAAGCCTCCGGCGCATCATCCATCCCCCGGATTCCCGCCGGGTCCGACTCCGGGCCCACGATGACAAAATCGTTATACATGACGTCCCGCCGGTCTACCCCATATCCATCGGCGATGAATTTATCCTCCCGGGACCGGGCATGTACCAGGAGGACATCGGCGTCACCCCGCCGTCCCAGGGCCAGGGCCTGGCCGGTGCCCACCGCCACCACCTTGACCTTGACGTGGTTGGCCCGCTCAAAGGGGGGCAACAGCTCGTCCAGTAATCCGGAATCGTAGGTGCTGGTGGTGGTGGCCACGGTGAGGGTGTCGCCGCCGCAGGCAGCGATAAGCAGGGGCAAGAGGAGGACCAGCAGGGGCAACCCGAGCCACCTGCCCATGTCGCCCGGATGTTTCCGGGCATGAAAAAAACGCCTCGAAGGGAGACGCCACATTATTGGGCTAGCCCTCCTTTCCACTATCGAGGGGCACTGGAGTTTCCTCCGGCACCGTTGGGGATTAACACCCACTTCGGCTGCCCACCATAGATCGCTCCTTAGGCCGGACAGCTCGGAGAGCCCTATTTGTTTTTCTGTCCCGGGGACGTGGCCCCGGAAAAGACCGGCTAATTATATGCCCTATCTCACCCGGAAGTCAAGGAGGACTCAGGGGTTTCGAGTGAGGATAGTGACCACCGAGTTGGAAATGCCCCTACCCCCCACATTGTGCTGCAGCCCGTAGCCCCGCCCGATCTTAACCTGGCGGCGGGCATTGACCTGGGGGTCGCCCAGACCACCGGAGCTGGCCGCCTCCTCCCGGAGCTGCCAGTAGAGCTCTGCCATCTGGGCGATGCCGGTGGCCCCCAGGGGATGCCCCTTGGTGAGCAGGCCACCGCTGGGATTGACCGGGATGCGCCCATCTATCCCCGTTTCCCCTTTTTCGATGAGCCGTCCCCCCTCCCCCTTATCACAGAAGCCCAGGTCCTCGTAGTTGATTATCTCCGTGATGCTGAAACAATCGTGGACCTCGGCCACATCGATATCCCGGGGGCCGATGCCGGCCATCTCATAGGCCTGCCTGGCCGCCCGCACCGTGGCCACGAACTCGGTGAAGCTCTCCTTCTCGTGAACATAGGGCACATCGGTGGCCATGCCCACGCCGGCCACGTACACCGGTTTATCGGTAAATCTCTCGGCTATATCGGCCCGGCACAGGATAGTCGCCGCCGCCCCATCGGTCTGGGGGCAGCAGTCGAACAGATTGAGGGGCCAGCAGACCATGGGGGAATTCAAGACGTCATCAACGGTGATCTCCTGCTGATAGTGAGAGTAGGGGTCGCAGGCGCCATTCCTCCGGTTCTTCACCGCCACCATGGCCATATGCTCCTTGGTGGTGCCGAACTCGTGCATGTGGCGCACCGCCTGGGGGGCGAACATGGTCATGGCCGTCTCCCCCCGTTGGAGGACGGGGTGCCCCTGGGCAGCCAGGCCCAGGAGGCCCTGAGTGGTGTTGTCCCGCATTTTCTCATAGCCCAGGGCCAGCACCACATCGTACATGCCCGAGGCCACACCCAGGCAGGCGTTGCGAAAGGTGTCGCTCCCCGTGGGGCAGCCGTTTTCCACCCGGGTGCAGGGGATACCGGCCAGTCCCACGTTGCCGGCGAGGGTAACGCCCCCCACCGAGCCGAATCCATGCAGCGTGGGGCGGCAGACACCCAGCCAGGCGGCCTGGATCTCCCGGGGCTTTATGCCCTTATCGACGCTGCCGATAGCGCTGAGGAACGCCTCCTGGATCATGAAATCGGCGCTCATATCGAAGAGCTCCCCGAATTTTATAAGCCCCACCCCTACCACGGCCACTTTATTCCAGCCCATATGGGCCTCCTTCTCCCCGGATACTAGCCCCGCCTGGGAAAGCGGAAGACATTCCCATAGAGACTGACGCCATCCTCGGTGGCCAGCCTCCTCATCACCAGCTCCACAGGGTTATCGATGGCCACCGCCTCGGGCTTCATCTCCGTTCCCAGGGCGCGGTGGCGCGTCCCGTCCTCCAGGTCGCCGATGATCAGGGGCAGGGGCGACTCATCGAAGCCCGGAGGCAGGTAATAGCTGATACAATAGGTATGGATCGTGCCACGGCGGGGAAGAATTACCCTTTCGAACTCCGTATTCCCACAGCGGACACAGATCTTCCTCTCCGATGGGGGATAGTTCATGTAGCCACAGCCCGAGCACCTGGCCCCGATAAGCTGGAGAAGCTCGGCGCTCTCCCGGGAGACCAGGGGGCTCATGGGGGGGACCCCCATGCGGGAAGGGGTCTGGGCCTGGTTCAGGATACCCCTGTTTTTGAGATACGTGGTATAGTCGATATACTCCTTGCTCTTCAAGTAGCGGTCCAGGGTCCCTCCCTCCCCGCGGCCCTTCTGAACCCCTTCGGCGACCCGGAGGCTCATGGCATCGCTCACCCCCGAGCCGTAGGATGCCGCCAGCACCCTTTCCCCGGGACCGGCCTTTTCGAAGACAGCGGCCAGGCCCAGGAACAGAGAGGCGGCCCCGGTATCGCCCACCTGGGGGAAGAGGGCCCCCACCTCCACCTGCTGGGCCTGGGCGCCCAGGGCCTTGACCAGGATGCGGGGCACCCGGCCATCCGGCTCCTGCACCAGCACATGCTGAAAATCGCCGATGGCCGAGCCACTGCTTTTCAAAAGCCCGTCCACCGCCTGCGCCACGTGCTGGACATACCCATACTCCCGGCTGTAGCGCGGCTCGAAGAGCCGGACATAGGGGTCGTTGGCCGGGCGCCAGCTATCCTGGAACGATGTCGAATAGCTTTGAATGTCCTCCAGTTCCGCGATGCCCGGACCCCGACCCACGATGAGGGCCCCGGCCCCGGCTCCAAAGCTGAGCTCCAGCTCGCTGCCGGGAGGGCCCGTCCTCAGGTCGGAGCCGATGACCAGGCCGGACTCGATCCTCCCCGAGGCCACCGCGTCCAGGCAGGCCTTGAGGGCGGCGGTACCGGCCCGGGGGGAACCCCCGAAGTCCGCCACATCGATCCGAGGCCCGGTGCCCAGCGTCGTGCCGATAATACCCACCGAGGACTGCTCGATGTTGGGGGCGGACGCCGTGCCCAGGTAGATTCCCCCTATCCGGGCGGGCTCCATACCGGCGCTCTCCAGGGCATTTTGGGCCGCCTCCACCGCCATGGTGATGACATCCTCATTTACATGCGCAACGCTGTTCTCCCCCCGGGCATGGCCCGCCCAGGCCCTGGCAATGTCCTCCCGCTTTATCCGGTACCTGGGGATATAGACTCCATACCCGAGTATGGTACCCGCCATATGGGGCCTCCTTTCTATGGGAATGTTAGATTCCCCCGGGGGGAATGTTAGATTCCCGCGGGGTTTCGAACGGGCCCATTATATCACGAGCCGTTTTTTCGGAGCAAGCCGGGACCGCTGGTGAGGGGCCATTGACAACCCCTTTTTCCACTGCTAGACTCGGAGGAGAAAGTCCCCCCTATTTCCGTAGCCGGAGCGGCCGCGTCCGCCCGTGAAGGAGGTTGGTCAGTGGTCAGGTTTTCCATAGTCCCCAGGGAGCGCAAATTCTTCGACCTTTTTGAGGAGGCCACCGAGAACCTGGTGCAGGCGGGAAGAGTGCTCTGGGACATGGTAGAGGGCTGGGAGGACGTGGAGGAGAAGGTGCAGCAGATCGTCGACCTGGAACACCAGGGAGACGGCATCACCCACCGCATCATGGAGCAGCTTCACAGCACCTTTGTCACCCCCTTCGACCGGGAGGACATCGCCGCCCTGGCCCATTCCCTGGATGACGTGATCGACTTCATTCAGGCGGCCGCCGACGCCATGCTCCTGTACAAGGTCAGCGCCGCCACCCCCCGCGCCCGGGAGCTGGCCATGATTATCATGGAGGCCACCGAGGAGTTGAAACGGGCCATGCCCGACCTGCGCACGCCCTCCCGGCTTAAGGACGTGCTCAGCCACTGTGTGGAGCTCAACCGCCTGGAGAATGCCGCCGACAGGGTCCTGCGGGCAGCCCTGGGCGAGCTCTTCGATGAGGGCACCGACGTGATCCATATTATCAAGTGGCGGGAGATCTACGACCACATGGAGACGGCTACCGACAGGTGTGAGGACGTGGCCAACGTCCTCGAGGGAGTAGCCCTGAAGCATGCCTGATGACTCCCTGCTTCTCTTTGTCCTGGTGGTGGCGGTGGCCCTTAGTTTTGCTTTTGCCAACGGCTTCAACGATGCCGCCAACGCCATCGCCACGGTAATAGGCACCAGGGTCCTCGCTCCCCGGACCGCCATCATAATGGCGGCCTTTCTCAATCTTGCCGGGGCGGCCCACGGGGCCGCCACGGGCGCGCGGGTGGCCACGACCATCGGCAAAGGCATCGTACAACCTGACGGCATTTCCCTGGTCACGGTTATGGCCGGTGTGGCCGCGGCCAGCCTGTGGACCTTTATGGCCACCCGCTTTGGCACGCCCATCAGTGTCACCCACTCCCTGGTGGCCGGGATGCTGGGAGCCGGGCTGTCCGCCGCGGGCAGCGGGGTCATAGTCTGGGTGAAATTTTGGGAGGTGGCCGTATCCGTGGTCATCGCCCCCCTGCTGGGTTTCGGGGTGGCTTTCCTGGCCATGGTAGCCCTGATGTGGCTGTTCCGGAGCAGTGCCCCCGACCGGGTGCGGGGCATGTTCTCTAACCTGCAGATCCTCTCCGCAGCCTTTATGGCCTACAGCCACGGCAAGAACGACGGCCAGATGCCCATTGGCGTCATCGTCCTGGCCCTGACACTATCTAAAGCCCCCGGGGTCTTGGAGTATACTAAAGAACGCGGCGATCTCTGGGAGAGCATACCCCTTGTAATAGTCGTCATCTCGTCCCTGGCCATCTCCCTGGGCACGGCCCTGGGGGGGTGGCGGGTGATCAAGACCCTGGGGCTGCGGGTGACCGCGCTGCGCCCGGTCCATGGGTTCGCCGCCGAGGTCTCGGCGGCTTCAGTGATAGAGTTGGCATCCCACAGGGGCATTCCGGTAAGCACCACCCACTGCATCAGCGGGGCGGTGATGGGGGTGGGGGCCACCCGGCGCCTATCCGCCGTCAGGTGGGGTGTGGCCAGGAACATGGTGGCCGCCTGGGTATTGACCTTTCCCGTCTGCGCGGGCACCGGCTGGCTGTTGAACCAGCTATTCCAGTCTATCTGACGATGCCCCCCGGGTCCACCCGCCTGGAATCCACCCGGCACTTCTCATTGGTGATGATATCCTGGATCTGGTCCACGGCCCTGTCCACCCTGTCCTCGTGATTCACCACCACGTAGTCGAACATGGCCAGCTGATCCATCTCCTCGCAGACCGTTTCCAAGCGCCGGGCCAGGTCGGAGGGTGATTCGGTATGGCGGCGGCGGAGGCGGAGGGTGAGCTCTTCCTCGGTAGGGACCGTCAAGAAGATCAAAATCGTCTCCGGAAAGCTGCCCTTGATGGTCTTGGCCCCCTGGACATCGGCCTTGATGATGACGTCCCGCCCCTGCCCCAGGGCCTGCTCCACGGGCTCCCTGGGCACCCCGTACAGGTTGCCATAGACATTGGCCCACTCCAGAAACTTCCCCTCGTCCACCATTTCCTGGAAGCGGCCCTGAGGGATAAAATAGTAGTCCACCCCATCTGTCTCCCCCACCCGCTGGGGCCGGGTGGTGGCGGTAACCGTATAGTGAAGGGGGTATCCCTTATTTCTCATCCGGGAAAGCACGGCGTCCTTGCCCGCCCCGGAGGGGCCGGATAGCACCACCAGCAGCGGCTTCGCCGGACCTGAAATGGTCCCGGGGTCCCTACTCGAGGCGGTCATCGCCCTGCCCCAGCTTTATACTCCCCGACCGGCTGGAACTGACCCGGCTGGCGATGGTCTCCGGAGCTATGGCGACAAGGATTACATGGGAACTATCGGTAACAATAATAGCTTTGGTGCGCCGGCCGCTGGTCATATCTATAACGTGGCTGTTGCCCCTCGCCTCCTGGACCAGGCGCTTGACCGGGGCGGAATTAGGCGAGATGATGGCCACCACCCTGTTCATAGCCAGATGGTTGCCAAAACCCGTATGAATCAGCTCTGTCGTCATCGCGGTCTCCTTGTCATTCAATTATTTCCCGGTGAGGGTGTCCAGGTCCCGCCAGAAAGCCGGATATGATATATCCACCGCCTCGGCGTTGTGGAGCACCACCTCCCCCCGTCCCGCCAGTCCGGCCACCGCCAGGGCCATAGCCAGACGATGGTCATGATGGCTATCCACCTCCCCACCCCGGAGCCCCCCCCCGCCCCGGATAACCATGCCGTCGGGAAGCTCCTCTATGTCGACCCCCAACCGGGACAGCTCCCCAACAGTGGTGGCAATCCTATCGCTCTCCTTCACCCGGAGCTCCCCCGCCTGCCGAATAGTGGTGGTCCCCCGGGCCGCGGAGGCCGCCACCGCCAGCAGGGGAAGCTCATCGATGGTCCGGGGAATCATGTCCCCCTCCAGATCGATCCCCCGGAGCTCGCTGGACTCGATCAACAGGTCCGCAACCGGCTCACCCCCCTCCCATCCCTCTTTCTCTATCTCAAGCCTGGCGCCCATGGCCCGAAGGGCATCCAGGATACCGGAGCGGGTCGGGTTAATGCCCACCCCCTCCAGCCGGACCCGGGCATGGGGATGGATAGCCCCCGCCACCAGCCAGTAGGCAGCGGAGCTGATATCTCCGGGCACAGTCACGTCCCCGGCCTTCAGCGGCCGGCTCAAGGGGGAGATGGTAATCCTGCCGTTCTCTCCCTCCAGCCGGGCCCCCATGGCCCGGAGCATCCGCTCGCTGTGGTCCCGGGAAGGCCCCGGCTCCTCCAGGGTGGTCTCCCCCCGGGCGAAGAGCCCGGCCAGGAGCAGGGCAGACTTGAGCTGAGCGCTGGCCACGGGCAGGCGGTAGGTGATCCCCTGGAGCTCCCCCCCCCGGATAGCCAGGGGGGCCATGGTGCCCGCGCCCCTGCCCCAGACCTGAGCCCCCATGAGCCTCAAGGGCTCCATGATTCGCCCCATGGGACGAGACCGCAGGGACCGGTCCCCGGTAAGGATGGAAAGAAAGGGCTGGGCCGCCAGGAGGCCCGCCAGGAGGCGCATGGTGGTGCCGCTGTTTCCGGCATCGAGCACATCCTCGGCCTCCCTGAGCCCGCTCCCGCCCACCCCCCGCACCTCCACCGCCAGGGGAGAGGAGCAAAGCTCCTCCATCTCGACCCCCAGCTGCCCCAGGCAGGCCATGGTGGACCGGCAATCGGCCCCGGGAGATAGATTGCCGATGCGGGCCCGGCCCTGCGCGATGGCGCCGAAGATGAGCGCCCGGTGGGAGATGGATTTATCTCCGGGCAGGCTGACCTCCCCGTCCAGGGTGGCGCATCCGGCGATCTTCCTATCCACGGCCCTCCCCATCCCGTTCCCTAAGCCAGCCTTCCCGGGCCTCGCGCACCCGGGAAAAGGCCTCTTTGAGCTCCCCTTCCCCGCCTCCATCTCCATCCCCGTAACCTTCACCCAGCAGGTGCTCGAAGCCGTGAAGCTCTTCAATAAATTTGCCCAGCCAGGCAAGCACGGCCTCCCGGTTGGAGAGGCAGATGTCCCGGCTCATCTCGGGTCTGCCCGAGGCCAGCCGGGTCACGTCCCGGTATCCGGTGGCTGCCAGCCCGGCCATCTGCGGCCAGGAAGGGCTCCCCGTGGTGGCCGCCACCAGGGCCGCCGAGACCAGGAGGGGAAGGTGGCTTATGCCCGCCACCAGGCGGTCGTGCTCCCCGGCCTCCAGGAAAAGGGGCCGGGCCCCCACCCGGTCCACCAGGCCCACCACCCGTTCCACCGCTTCGGGTTCGGTCCCGGAGGCGGGGACCAGGCAATATACCGCCCCCTGGAAAAGGGCCGCCTCCGCCGCCTCGATGCCCCAGGACTCCTTGCCGGCCATGGGATGCCCGCCCACAAAGCTCACCGAGGCGGGCAGGCACTCCCCGGCCCACTCCAGGACCCGGGCCTTGGTGGAGGCCGTATCCGTTACCACGGCACCCGGGCGCAGGTGGGGAGCCATCTGCCTCATGACCCCCTTCATGGCCATTATAGGCGTCGCCAGGATGACCATATCCGCCCCCCGCACCGCCTCCCCCAGGTCGGTCTCCACCCTGTCTATTGCCCCCCGGCCCAGGGCCGCCTCCGCGCTTTCCCTCCGCTGCGAGTAGCCCACCACACTCCAGCCCCCCCCGCCGCTCAGGGCCAGGCCCAGGGAGCCGCCGATAAGGCCCATACCGATAATGGCCGCGGTGGCCACTAGGCCAGTCCCGGGGCCAAGGAGATGGCGCTGCCAAAGGCAAGATTGCGAAACAGGCCCACAACGGGCTCGATTATGAGGCTGAGAATACTGACCCCGAAGATGGCGGAGAAGACGAACCAGTTGAAGGCAATGAATATCAGGAGAAATGCCGGTCCGTAGAGCTCCAGGCGGGCATAGGAGCGGGCCAGCTTATGGGGCAGCACCCCGACGGCAACCCTGAAGCCGTCCAGGGGCGGGATGGGGATCAGATTGAAGACCGCCAGGACAACATTATAGATGAGGAACACATATACCACGGTCGCCGCCTGCGGAGAGGACCAGCCGGACACCTTCCACAGGACGGCCAGGGCCAGGGCCAGGGTGAGGTTGGACACCGGTCCCGCCAGGGCGACCAGGGCCATGCCCGTCTTGGGGCCTCCCCTTAGCCTGGTATGGTCCACCGGAACGGGCTTGCCCCATCCGAAGCCGGCCACCAGGAGCAAAATGGTGCCCATGAGATCGAGATGGGCCAGCGGGTTGAGGGTAAGGCGCCCCTGCCTCCGGGCGGTGTCGTCGCCCAGCCAGGTGGCCACCCGGGCGTGGCTGAACTCATGGACCGTCAGGGCCGTGGCCAGGGCGCCCATTATTGCCAACAATACCCAAAGGCTAAATCCCGGAGCAAAAATGTATCTGAGAAGCAAAGCAATCCTCGCCCTGAAGTCGCGGTGCAGTTATTATAGCATAATTTACACTGAGGACAAGGCATGGGCGCCCCCTTTTTAAGCGATAGGGCCCGCCCCTTCCGGCCCCGTTCGACACCCCCGGTCCGAAGCTGTTACAATGGCCGGAGAAATGAAAGATGGTTATGACATCATAGTGGTGGGGGCGGGCCATGCCGGCTGTGAGGCCGCCCTGGCCGCCGCCCGCATGGGGGCCCGGACCCTCCTCCTCACCATGAACCTGGACAACGTGGCCCTCATGCCCTGCAATCCCTCCATCGGGGGGCCCGCCAAGGGCCACCTGGTGCGGGAGATCGATGCCCTGGGCGGGGAGATGGCCCGCAACATCGACCGGACCTTTATCCAGGTCCGCATGCTCAACACCGGGAAGGGGCCCGCCGTCCAGGCCCCGCGAGCCCAGGCGGACAAGAGGGGTTACAGCCAGGCCATGAAGCAGACCCTGGAGCGCCAGGCCGGCCTGGACCTGAAGCAGGCGCTGGTGGAGGCGGTGGCCCGGGTGGAAGATGGGGAAGGGACCGGACTCCTGGTGAGGACCCATCTGGGCGGGGCCTATCGTGGCCGGCGAGTGGTGCTGACCACGGGGACCTCCCTGGCGGGGAGGGTCATCGTCGGGGACACGGCCTACCCGGCGGGGAGGGCCGGGGAGCTTCCCGCCCAGGGCCTCTCGGAGAGCCTGCGCGCCCTGGGCTTCTCCCTGGGCCGGCTCAAGACGGGCACCCCTCCCCGGGTGGATGCCCGGACCATCGACTTCTCCCAGGCCCAGGTCCACCCCGGCAGCCCGCTGCCCATCTACTTCAGCTTTCAGGGAGGGGAGGGGCTGCCCACCGAATTCCCGCCCCCCAACCCCGTCTATCCCCCCGGTCCCCCCACCCCCTGGCGAGGGCAGCTCCCCTGCTATCTGGTGCGCACCAACCCCGGCACCCACGACGTTATCCGGGCCAATCTCCACCGGGCCCCCCTGTTCAACGGCCTCATCCAGGGGGTGGGGCCCCGCTACTGTCCCTCTATCGAGGACAAGATCGTCAAATTCAGCGAAAAAAGCTCCCACATCATCTTCCTGGAGCCCGAGGGCTGGGAGACCAACGAGGTCTACGTGCAGGGGGCCAACACCAGCCTCCCCGAGGAGGTGCAGCTGGCCATGCTGCGCACCATCCCGGCCCTGGAGCGGGTGGAGATCATGAGGGTGGGCTACGCCATCGAGTACGACTTCGTCCCCCCCAGCCAGACCCTGGCTTCCCTGGAATCCAAGCCGGTGCCCGGCCTGTTCCTGGCGGGTCAGATAAACGGCACCACCGGCTACGAGGAGGCGGCGGCTCAGGGCCTCATGGCAGGCATCAATGCCGCCCTCAGCCTCCGGGACAGGCC
>JAZFUS010000208.1:0-2426 GCA_036447315.1 Dehalococcoidia bacterium | reverse complement strand
GCCCCCCGGAGGATGACCACCCGGACATCGGGGTCGTCATTGGCCTCATGCAGCCCGGCCAGCATATCGGCAAACTGGCCGTCATTGAAGGCATTCCTCTTCTCGGGGCGGTTGAAGGTGATCCGGGCTATCTGAGGGGTGACCTTATCGTAGAGGGCATCCCGGTAGTCCCGGCCCCGGTACTCCATATTCTCCCACTGGCATTTCTGGTACTGGGTCTTGAACTCCCAGCCGAATCCCGTAGGCATGGCTTTAGCCTCCTCCGCCGGACCCGGAGAAGCCCTTGAAGGGCCGGTCCCGGTCCTCCAATGACTGCCGGAGCCCCTTTTTGTCCCGGGTCTCCCAGAAGGCCACCTCTTCGGAGCGCGGCAGCCGCCCCTGCATCACCAGCTGCATGTCGGTGGTATAGCGCCAGGCGGCGCCCAGCCCCCGGGCCTCCATGGTCCCGTTCAGGGCGTCCTTGGCCGCGGCCAGGGCGTCCCCATGGACCAGGGCCAGCCCACTGGCCCACCTCCTCACCTCATCGTCCAGCTTCTTGGCGGGAACCGCTTTATTGATAAGGCCCCAGTCCTCGGCCTCCTTGCCTCCGATATACCGCCCGGTGAGCAGGGCCTCGCGGGCCCTGCGGGCCCCCACCAGCCACAGCCACAGGGGCATGCTGGAGAGGAGCCCCATGCGGGCCGCCGGGTCGCCGAGCTGGGCATCCTCGGCGGCGATGGTGATATCGCAGATCATAGCCAGGTAGAGGCCCGTGCCCAGGCAGTAGCCGTGGACCTGGGCGATGGTGGGCTTGGCCAGGTTGAAGATATACTCCCACCGGCGGCTGCGCCGCCTCTCCGCCTCCAGGAGCTCCTTGGTCGGCTGCCGGTGGCGGGGGTCTATGGGCACCGCCTCAAAGGCTCCGGCTCCCCCCAGGTCCTGTCCGGAGCTGAAGGACTTCCCGGCCCCCCTGATGACCAGCACCTTGGCCTCCAGGTCGGGCTCGGCCCTGGCCAGGACCTCATCCAGCTCCATGAGCAGGGCATCGTTCATGGCATTGAGCTTTTCGGGCCGGTTCAGGGTGATCCAGCCGATGTTGTCCTTGACCTCGTATAGAACGTTCTTCTTGGCCACCGGCCCGGGCCTCCTAGCCTTTTTTTCGGGTTTTTGGGGGCGGGAAATACTGGCGGAAGGGCTTGTCCCGGGCCTCGATAGCGGCCCCCAGCCCCTTCTTGTCCCGCAGGTCGTAGAAATTGAACCCACCCCGCTCCATAAAGCTCCGCCCCGGACGCTGAATCGAGCTGAGGTTATGGATATACGTGGCATACCTCCAGGCGGCGGAGAGCCCGGCCTGGTCCAGGGCGACCACATGGGCCGCCCACCAGCCGATGAGCATGTCATAGCCGCCTATGCCGCCGAACTTGAGCTGGGCCTCCACCTCCGCCTCGACCACCTCCTCCAACTGCTTGGAGGGCACCGCCTTCATAACCAGACCCAGGCGCTCGGCCTCCCGGCCGTCGATATACCTGCCCGTGAGCAGGAGCTCCTTGGCCTTCTTCAGCCCCACCCTCCACGTCCACAGGGGATTGGGAGAGGCCAGCCCCACCCTCACTGATGGGTCGCCGAAGACAGCGTCCTCGGAGGCGATGATAGTATTGCAGGCCATAGCCAGGTCACAGGCGGCCCCCAGGCAATAGCCGTGGACCTGAGCGATCATAAAGCGGGGAAAATCGAAAATGGCCCGCCACCGGGCGTGGCTCCTCATGCCGTTCTCGTAGATATCGGAGAGGAAGGGCTTGGTGCGAGGGTCCGGGGGCGCGGTCTCGGCGGTACCCACCCCCGACATATCCTGCCCCGCGCTGAAGGACCGTCCGGCCCCCTTGATGATCACCACCCAGATATCGCGGTCCTTGTGGATCTCCTCGAGGGCCGCCTCCAGCTCGGAGAACATGGCGTCATTTATAGCATTGAGCTTCCTGGGCCGGTTGAGGGTAATCCTGGCAACCTGTTCATCTTTTTCCAGTATTACGTTCTTGAAGTCCACGCATCCCCTCTCGCCTCGCTCGGCCCCGTGCTTGATGGGGCAAACCCCATTATATCAGATTTGAGAGGACCTCTGTCAACGACACCCCACCCCACCCCTCCCCCCGGGACCCCCACTCCTGATATCCGTTACCATGGGCCCGTAAGCATACCGGGGGCCCGGCTGAGGCCCGGACGAGGCCAATTGAATACCTTTCCGGGCTATGATATGCTGGCCGATAGAGTAGAGTCCCCGTAGCTCAGTGGACAGAGCAACTGCCTTCTAAGCAGTGGGTCGTGGGTTCGATCCCCACCGGGGATACCAGTTGTCCCTATTTTTTACGCTGTTCCCCCATCCCCCTGCCAGGTTAGCACCCGTTTCCTGCGGTTGGCGAATTGGGCTTAAAGCTACGGTTGCTGGGCGT
>JAZFUS010000207.1:0-10093 GCA_036447315.1 Dehalococcoidia bacterium | reverse complement strand
CTGGACCCGGGCCCCCCGGCATCGGTACCGGAGACGGCCCGCTGGAATCTTACATAAGGTATCGATGCCCTGATGGGCGTGCATTTGTTATACGAAAATCCCGGGGGCGGGGTATATACCCCCCCGATGCGGCCCCCGATGCTGATATCATGGTATCAGGGAGCGGACCGAAATTCAAATGGATTTGAACCTGGGGATAGGGCTGTGTTTAATGAATGGAGAGGTGGATTCCGGGTTTTTGTGTTTTTGTAAAAGGCGGGCGAATATTTGGTCTTCCCGCTTTTTTGTAAAAGAAGGCGGATATCCGGTCTGCTTTCTTAGCTTTCTTTATAGACTCGGCACTGGAAGCCCTTCCAGGCCTCGGCCCCCATGACCGGCTCGCAGGGCTTGTTATCCAGCAGGAGGTTGGGATTGGACTCCTTGTATCCATACTCGGGGGCTTCCCGCTCCGGGAACCACCAGCCGTGCTGGGCATGGATGACCTGGGGGTGGATGTCCGGGGTGAGCCGGGCCCGCTGGCGGATCCGGGCCCGGGGCGATTCGATCCATACCCAGTCGCCGTCCCGGATGTCCAGCGGTCCGGCGGCATCGGGGTGGATCTCCACCAGGGGCTCGGGATGCAGCCGGCGCAGGGACTTTATCTGCCGGCCCTCGGAGTGAAAGAAGCCGCCCAGCTTGCAGCCGGTGATGGCGACCAGGGGATACTCCCGGGCCAGCTCCGGGGTGCTCACGGGGCTCTCCGGGGGCTCGGTATGGGAGGGGAGGGGGTCATGCCCCCGGTCCTCCAGGGCCGAGCAGTAGAGCTCGAATTTCCCCGAGCGGGTGGCAAAACCCTCCGTTAGGTATTTCCGGTACCGCATCTTTCCGGTGATGATTCCTATCTCTTTGAACTCGTCGAAGGTGATACCTGAGTCCCGCAGCACCCAGTCGCAGTACTCCCGCGTGTTTTTCCAGGGGAAGTGGTGCCCCGCGCCCAGCCTCCGGGCCAGGTCCATGAGGATCTCCTTGTCATCCCGGCACTCCTCTATCTCCACGATCTTCTGCCTGACCTGGACGCACCAGATGAAGTGGAGGTCGGCGACGTCGTCCTGCTCCAGCCAGCCCGCCGCCGGGAGCACGATGTCGGCCATCTGGGTGGTGGGGGTCATGAACAGGTCTATGGCCGCCATGAACTCCACCTGCTTCAGGGCGGACTCCAGCCTCAGGCAGTCGCTGGAGGTGACCAGGGGGTTGGCGCCAACGTTAAGGAGGGCCTTGACCGGATAGGGCTTGCCCTCCAGGACGGCATCGCAGAAGTTGTGGGGCCAGTTGCCGGGCAGCCTCTTGGCCGCCTGCTCCGGGGAGAGCGCCTCCGGAAGGACGATAGCGGTGTCTATGAAGGGCGATGTCTGCTCCACCCCCTCGGGGGGGACCCAGAGGACATCCCCGCCGGGGACGTCGATATTACCGGTGATTCCCCTCAGGATGAGCAGGGCCCGGGCCGTCTGATAGGCGCTGGCGCTCTGGTCCACGGCGTTTCCCCAGAGGATGCAGGCCGGCCGGGTGGTGGCGTAGAGCCGGGCCATCTCCCGGATGGTCCCGGCGGGGACCCAGGTCACCGCTTCCATGCCCTCCGGGGTATAGGTCTTAACTCTTTCCCGGAGGCTGTCGAACCCCACCGTCCACTGCTCCACGAACTCCCGGTCGTAGAGCTCCTCCTGGATTATGGTATGGATCATGGCCAGGGCCAGGGCGGCATCGGTGCCGGGCCTTATCTGGGCCCAGAGGTCGGCCTTGGCCGCCGTGGCGGTGCGCCGGGGGTCGATGACGATAAGCTTGGCCCCCTTCCCGTGGGCGCTGACCAGCTGCCCCCCGCACATACCGTCCGAGGCGTGGGTCTCGGCGATGTTGCAGCCCCAGACCATTATGGCCTGGGGATAGACGCCGCCGAAGCCGTAGAAGTCGCAGATGGGGAGCTGCCCGCAGGTCAGCTTGGAGGCCTGCACCCGGGCGTGATAGCAGATGTGGGCATTGCCCCACTGATTGGGGGTGCCGAAGGTATTGGTAAACCTGGCGTTGAAGGCGCTGTAGGGCCGTCCGGTACCCCGGGACAGGACCACGGATTCCGCCCCGTGCTTATCCCTGGCCTCGCCGAGCCGCTCCGCGATGGTGTCTAAGGCCTCGGGCCAGCCGATGCGCTCCCACCGGTCTTCCCCCCTCTTCCCCACCCTTTTCAGGGGGTGGCGGAGCCGGTCGGGGTGGTAGGTATACTCCACCGAGGCCGTCCCTTTGGGGCAGATATATCCCCGGCTGGAGGGCCGCTCCCGGTCCCCCACCACCTTCACCACCCGGCCGCCCCGCACGTGGACCAGGACGCCGCAGACGCCATGGCACATACGGCAGGTGGACTTGAAAACTCCTTCGTCCGCGATGGTTGCCACCTTACGCCTCCTTAAAGCCGTCTCCGGCTGGAGGGGCTGCCCTCCCGGAGGGCCCAGAAGATTTTCTCCGGGGTCATGGGGAGGTTGTTGAAGCGGGCGCCGGTGGCCCGAAACAGGGCGTTGGCCAGGGCCGCCGGCACCGGCACGATGGGCAGCTCGGCGACACTGCGGAACCCGTACGGGTTCTGGGGAGCGGGCACCTCTATGAGCACGTTGTCTATGAAGGGCACGTCGGAGGCGGTGCGCATCCTGTAGTCGAACAGGTTGGGGTTCTGGAGATGGCCCTGGTCATACATGAGCTCCTCACCCAGGGCCCAGCCCATACCCTGTACCACGGCCCCCTGCACCTGCCCCTCTATCAGGCCGGGGTTCAGGGCCCGGCCCACGTCCTGAAAGGAGGTATAGCGTAAAATCCTGGTCTTTCCCGTCTCGGGATCGACCTCCACGTCGGTGATGTGGGCGGCGAAGCAGGGGGGATGGTTGCTGGTGGCGGAGCCCATAGCGGTTATGGGGCCGCCCAGCTGCCTCACGCTGAGGCGGGTTATCTCCTGCCAGGAGATCGACTTGGACTTACCCCTGCCGGCCCGGAACATGCCCTCGCTGTAACGGACGGTCCCGGGGTCGACCCCGAGCCTGCCGGCTGCCCGCTCCTTCATCTGCGCCAGCACCTCTCCACAGGCACTGTGCACGGCCAGGCTGAAGGTATAGAGGGTGCGGCTCCCGACTGTGTGGTCGCTGTAGGGGGCGGAGGAGGTATCTTTGCTCTGGACAGTGACATTCTCCAGGGGGACCTGAAGCTCTTCGGCCACAATCTGCCGGAGCGCGGTGCGGGTCCCGGTAAGGTCCACGTGGCCGGTGACCACGGTGACGGAGCCGTCCCGGTGGACGTGGAGCAGGACGCTGCTGTTGGTGTTTACCAGGCCGGTATAGTAGCCCAGGGCCAGGCCCCGCCCCCGGTTCCGGCCCCGAAGGGGCTTTGTCCAGGTGGGGTGGCGGGCCACCCGGTTCAGGACCTCCTTGAGGCCGATGGGGCCGAAGGTTGTCCCCAGCAGGTCGTCATCGCCCTCTTCCACGGCGTTTATCATGCGAAAGGTGAGGGGATCGATGCCCAGACCCAGGGCCATGGCATCCATGTGGCTCTCCACGGCGAAATTCCCCTGGGTCGAGCCGGGAGCCCGGTACATGAGGGCGGCGAGCTTGTTGGTGACCACATTCCGGGCCTCGATCTTGAGGTTATCCGCTTTGTAGGGACCCAGGGAGCGCATGCCTCCGGGGGCATGCGAGTTGGGCAGGGCGCCGATGTCATAGACCAGCTGGAGCGAGCAGGCGGTGAGGCGGCCCTCTTTGGTGGCCGAGGCCTTCACCGTGGCATAGGCCCCGGCCCCGGCCCCGGCGGCCCTGAGAGCATCCGACTTGTCCACCACCAGCTTCACCGGCCGGCCGGCCTTCCGGGACAGCATGATGCACAGGCACTCCACCGCGGCATAGGTTTTGCCCCCGAAACCACCCCCCACCTCCATGGGCACCACGGTCAGCAGGGACTGGGTCAGGGACAGGGCGGCGCAGATCTGGCGCTGGGCGTTGAATATGCCCTGGGTGGAGGTCCAGACCGTGACCCGGCCATCGGGCTCCGCCCGGGCCACCGCGGCCTGAGTTTCGAGGTATCCGTGGCTCACCCTCTGGATTTTATAGGTGGTCTCCAGGACGAAGTCCGCCTCGGCGAAGGCCTTCTCGACATCCCCCCGGGCCACCTCCTGGTGAGCGGCGATATTGCTGGGGCGGGTGGGTTTTTCCCCCAGGGTGGCCGTGTAGAGGTCCTCATGGAGCAGGGGGGCATCATCCCGCATGGCCTCCAGGACATCTCCGATCACGGGAAGCGTCTCATATTCCACCGCCACCGCGCCGGCGGCCGCGTCGGCTATCTCGGGGGTGGTCGCGGCCACCACCGCCACCGCCTGGCCCTCGAAGAGGACCTTGTCGTGGGCCAGGACCAGCCTCCTGAACCACTCGAGGCCCATGGCCCCCTCGTTTCCCAGGGCCCTGCCGATATCGGTGAGGGCGGGCAGGTCCCGGGCCGTGACCGCGGCCTTGACCCCCTCGATGGCCAGGGCCGGGCCGGTGTCCAGGCTCTTTATCCGGGCATGGGGATGGGGGCTGCGCACCACCTGGGCATAGAGCATGCCGGGCAGATGTATGTCGGCCCCGTAAAGGGCCCGGCCGGTGGCCTTGTCCGCGGCCTCCACCCGGGGTACTGACTTGCCTATATATTTGGTGCTGTTGGACACCGGACCCTCCTATGGGCGGGCCAGGGACATGATAGCCCGGACGATCTTGTCGTACCCCGTACACCGGCACAGGTTGCCGGCTATGGCGACGCGAATCTCTGGCTCCGTTGGGTGAGGGTTCTCCGCGAGAAAGGCCCTGGTGGTGAGTATCAGGCCCGGGGAGCAGAAACCGCACTGGATGGCACCGTGGTCCACGAACGCCCGCTGGATGGGGTCCAGCACCCCCTGGACGCTGAGGCCCTCGATGGTGAGGATTTCGCTGCCATCCACCTCGGGGGCCAGTACCAGGCAGGAATTGACCTCGCGCCCGTCCAGGATGACGGTGCAGGCCCCGCAGTTGCCGTCCCCGCAGCCCTCCTTGGTACCCGTAAGGTGCAGCACCTCCCGGAGCATATCCAGGAGGGTCTGCCAGGGCTTGACCTCCAGCTCGTGGCTTTCCCCGTTTATGGTGACGGCGATGGATGTTTTCTTTATGGTGCCCGGAGTCTTTCCCATATCTCTATCTCCGCCCGCCGCCCTGGCGGGTGAGCCGTGATAAACACGCCTTCAGGCCGCGCCGGGTGAGCACCTTGACCATCTCCCGCCGGTACTCCGCCGAGGCCCGGATATCGGTTATGGGGGTGGCGGCCCCGGCGGCCAGGTCCGCCGCCCTGTCCAGGAGCCGTTCGGTGATCTTCCGGCCCTGGAGGACGGTTTCGGCGTCCCGGACCCTGATGGGGGTGGGGGCCACCGCTCCCAGGGCGATCCTGGCCTCCAGGCAGCGGCCCGTGTCGGGCTCCACGGCCAGCAGGACGGCCACCCCGACCAGGGCGATGTCCATCTCCTCCCGGAGGGATAGACGGCAATATTCGCTGGTGCTGTGGGCCGCGGGCAGGGGCACCACGATCTCCACCAGAAGCTCCGATGGCCCCAGGGTCGTCCGGCCGGGCCCCACCACGAGCTCCTCCAGGGTGGTCTGCCGCGTCCCTGAGACGCCCGTGATCCCGGCGGTGGCCTCGAAGACCAGGAGGGGAGGGAGGGAGTCCCCGGAGGGAGCCCCGTTACAGACGTTCCCCCCCACGCTGGCCCGGTTTCTGACCTGGCGGGAGCCGATCTGGGAACATGCCTGGCCCAGGGCGGGGTACATGTCCCGCACCTGGGGATGGCGCATAATGGACCCGCAGGTGACCGCGGCCCCGAGATGAAGGCCCTTCCCCGGGACGAATTCCAGCCGGGACATCTGGGGTATTCGCTTGATGTCCACCAGCAGGGCGGGCTGTTTGGCCGCCTTCCTTATCTGCGGAATCAGGTCGGTGCCCCCGGCCAGGGGCAGGGCCCGGCCCCGGGCCTGCTCCAGGAGGTCCACAGCTTCCTTCAGGGTTTGGGGTGCGGCATAGTCGAATTGAGGCATTTTCGGTCCCAGCGATTTTCCGGCCTTGGCAGCGATTCTAACGGCAGGGCCCCCTGGCTGTCAACCCCTTCCCCGGACCTTCCCCCCTTCCCCGGTCCTTCCTCAGGCCAGGGGGAGGGAGGGGAGGTATTCAAAACCTTGTCGGAGAAGGGGGCAGGTGTTAGAATGCTGAGACGGCTCGAGGGCCAGGGGGAAACGGCCGGACGGGGGGTATCCTTGCCAGAGGTCCACAGGGTGACGGAAAGGGAAAATGGGGACCTGGGGTACATGTTCTATCCCAGGTCCGTGGCGGTGGCCGGCGCCTCCAACAGGGCCGGATTCTCGCCAGGCAGGAGATTCGTCGCGGCCTTGGTCCGCTCCGGCTTTGGGGGTGGGGTCTATCCCCTGAACTCCACCGGGGGTGAGGTCGAGGGGTTGAAGGCCTATACCTCGATCCTGGACGTGCCCGAGCCCCTGGACCATGTCATTTCCTCCATTCCCGCCGCCGGGACCCCGCAGCTCATGAGGGACAGCATCGCCAAGGGAGTCAAGGTGGTCCACCTGTTCACCGCGGGTTTCAGTGAGACGGGAACGGAGGAGGGGAGGAGGCTGGAGGCGGAGATCTTGAGCATCGCCCGAAAGGGCGGGATTCGGATCGTGGGGCCCAACGGCATGGGGCTGCTCTGTCCCGAGAGCGGGCTCTCCTTTTTTACTACCGCGCTGGCCCTGAAGGGTTCGGTCGGCTTGCTCTCTCAGAGTGGCGGAAACGCTCAGGAGTTGATCCATGCCGCCACCCTTGAGGGTCTCGGCTTCAACAAGGTGGTGAGCTACGGGAACGCCGCCGACCTCAATGAGACCGATTACCTGGAGTTCCTGGCTTCAGATTCCTCCACCGAGATTATCGCCGGCTATATAGAGGGGGTCAGAGATGGGGGGCGCTTCCCCCGGGTCCTGGCCCGGGCGGCCCAAAAGAAACCGGTGATACTTCTCAAGGGGGGCAGGACCGCTGCCGGGGGCCGGGCCGCCAGTTCCCACACCGGGTCTCTGGCCGGGAGCAGGGCCGTCTGGCAAGCCCTGTGCCGGCAAACGGGGGCCATAGACGTCCGGAACCTGGAGGAGATCGTTGACCTGATAAAGACATTCACGTATCTGTCCCTCCCCCGGGGTCGGAACGTGGGGGTGGTGGGACTGGGGGGCGGCCGCAGCGTTCTCTCGTCCGACGACTGTGAGGGTGCCGGGCTGAATGTCCCCCAATTCCCCGAGGAGACCCGCCGGAGCTTGAGTGAGATGATACCGGAGGCGGGCACCAGCGTGCGCAACCCCATAGACAGCGCGCCGGTGGTGGTGCAGAATCTGGAGCTATTCGCTCGTACCCTGGGGCTGGTGGCCCGGAGCGAGGTCATCGATTTTCTGATGGTCTTTCTGTATGCCGAGGTCCCCATGTATGCCGATAACCCCGCCCTGCTTCAGGGGCACGTCGACACCGTGATGAAAGCGGCTCCGACCCTGGGGAAGCCGGTGGTCCTGGTCCTGGGCACCGGCGGCGCCGAGTGGATCGCGAAGGAGGTCCATGAGGCCCGGGAGACCTGTCTGCGGGCCGGATTCCCCATCTTCTCCAGTGTGGAGAGTGCCGCCCGGGCCATAAGCCGGTATATCGGCTATCACGAGGATAGAGACGGGCGAAAATGAAAGCGGCTGTTTTTCAGGGGCCGGCGGGGTCATGGCCCGAAAAGCCGGTCGCTATCGAAGAGGTGCCCACCCCCCGGGCAGGGGCCGGCGAGGTCCTGGTCAGGATCGCTGCCTGCGGGGTCTGCCGGACCGATCTGGAGTACCTGAAGGAGATCCGGACGCCCAAAAAGCCTCCCATTATCCTGGGGCACGAGCCCTCGGGCGTTATCGAGGAGGTGGGCAAAGGGGTCGCCTCCCTGCACCGGGGCGACCGGGTGATTATCCCCTGCATTTTTCCCTGTGGCAGGTGTCCCTCCTGCCGGAGCGGGCGGCCCAATCTCTGCGCCTCGGCGGAGCTCATCGGGGCCACCAGGGACGGGGCCTATGCCGAGTACATAGCGGTCCCCCAGGAGAGCATACACATCCTGCCTGAGGGTCTGCCCCTGGCCGAATGCGCCATCCTGGGGGATGCCGTGGCCACCCCCTATCACGCCCTGGTCACGGTGGCCCGGATCAAGCCGGGCGACAGCGTCGCCGTCTTCGGCGCCTCCGGAGGCCTGGGCCTGGCGGCGGTGGAGATCGCCTCGTCTCTGGGGGCCACGGTCATCGGCGTGGGCCGGCAGGCCTGGAAGCTGCAGAAGGCCAAAGACCTGGGGGCGTCTCACGTTATCAGTACCCTGGAGGTGCCAAAGGTGGAGGCGGAGGTCCACAGGCTCGTTCCGGGGGGTGTGGATATATCCCTGGACGCCTCGGGGGTCCCCGGCCTTATAGAGGCCGCGGGCAGGGCCACCAGGCCCGGTGGCCGGGTGGTGGTGATGGGATTCAGCCTGGGCAGGTTTCAGATACCTATCAACCGGCTGGTATGGCTGGAGCACAGCATTCACGGCTCCAAGAACTACCACCCGGATGACCTGGGCAGGGTCATTCAAATGGTGCAGCGGGGGATGGTGCATCCCTCGAAGCTGGTCTCCCACCGGTTTGCCCTGGACGACATCAA
Source organism: Dehalococcoidia bacterium (assembly GCA_036447315.1). Lineage (GTDB taxonomy): Bacteria > Chloroflexota > Dehalococcoidia > JACVQG01 > JAZFUS01 > JAZFUS01. Next base: position 1,354 of record JAZFUS010000207.1, on the reverse strand, counting down.
CGAGGCCTTCGGGGCCCTGGACCGGGGCGAGATGCTTCGGGGGATCGTTATCCCTTAGGGGCGCCGCGACCGGAGGGGACAGGGCTGCTCCTTCCACCGGGATATAGCGGGCGCCATAGAGGCGGCAGGGGGCCCGGAATAGGTGGTGGAAGTCCTCTGAAACCGGTGACACCGATATGAGAGGAAGGTGTCACTGAACTGCTGACCGTTGTTGAATTGTTCAGCGGCCTTAAGAAGTTCTCGGACGGCCTGCAGCTGGAGATGGTTCAGAAACCGTGGTATGGCAGTGGTTGATCATTTGCCATGCCGCTGGCATGTCTGCCGGGACGGGAAAGGAGAACTCAAATAGCTAAGAAACCCGTTGATGGTTATTACACACCCCGGAAATCGAAGCTTTTAAAGGATTTTGACAGAACGGCGGGTCTCGTCAAAGACCGTATTGTTTCGAGCCTGGGGGCCGATTTTGCCGATAGGATTTATAGAGAGGCGCGAGAGGAATATGAGGCGCTCATACCGCAAATCCCCCATGTCAAGGGCGTCAGGGGGGGGGCCCTGAACTCGTTTCTCCGCATCACTGCCCAGGAACTGGCGCTATATAGGGCGATGAAAAAGCATGGAAAGACGGCGGGAGAGGCCTGGGAGATCTGTCATCAGGCATTGACATCGAGAATGGAGAAGTACCCGAAAATCAAACGGTGGCTGCTTCGGCGTATCATGTTTTCATTTCTCCTGAAAAAAAGGATGCGAAAAATAGCGGCCAAGGGTAGACATATCAGATTTGGAGACTTTGAGATTAGATATGTTTTTGGCGATGGGGACTTCGATCTCGGCGTGGACTATGTGGCGTGCGGCAATTACAGATTCGTCCGGGACCAGGGGGCGGAGGAATTCGCCCCCTATGTTTGCATGTCGGACATCGCCTTGAGCGACGCCATGGGCTGGGGACTGATCAGGACCGAAACCCTCGCCGACGGCTGCTTGAGGTGCGATTTCAGATTTAAAAGGGGGGGCAGGACGCGGGTATCTTCCAAGACCCCAGAGGTCCAGGCGACCATCGAAAGGATTGAGAACAAGCAGCCCGAGACTTAGCAGGAACCAAACAGGTGACAAAAGCCTGCTTTTTGCGGCAAAACCGCCATCTTTTTGGCGGGCGGCGAGAGCTACCTTGATTCAGAGCGTGGATGTTACGCCGTCAGTATGGCGGGAGCCAACGCCGGAGACTATGATATAGAACAACCACCAGGAAGAGCAGGTTGCGGAGCAACACCCCGTAAACCGGCAATTCAATCGGCCGAACGGGTGCATCGGAGGGCGCGTCGGATTGAAGGGCGGACTCCACCTGGACCGCCAAACG